>NZ_JBEXRZ010000362.1:0-3870 GCF_040613325.1 Streptomyces sp. NPDC006283
CTCCACCCTGACGGCCCGCCTGAACACGGTCGACGGGCAGCGCGTCGCCCAAGGCCGTGACTTCGGTTCCGACGGCCGGCTCAAGTCCGACCAGGCGAAGTCCGAGGCCGGCGGACGTGATCGACCTCCGCCGGAATGCCGACCGGTTGCGGGGAGCGGCGTTGTCAGTGCCTCCCACTACCGTGAGTCACGAATGATCGACAGCGCACTGGGGGAATCGACATGGCGCACATCAAGCAGTCCAGGCAGTCCAGGCAGACCGGCGGCAACGCAGCGATGCGGCGCGCACTGCGCCGAGAAGTCCCGAGCACCGTCGGCATCCTCGCCGACGAACAGGACTTCACGGCCATGCGGCGCTACCGCACCTTCGCGTTCGACGACTACAGCACCTATCTACGACAGTCCGAGCAGCTGCTGAAAACCCTGGCTGCCCAGCAACTGCACACGTCCGTGGCCCTCTTCGACCCCGGTGAATTCGCCGAGTACTGCGCGGAGGCCGGCATCGACGCCGACGCCCCGGCAGGCCGCAGCCGTTTCACCGCAGAGCTCGCGGGCCGCGGCGTCGGCGTCGCGTACACGGGGCAGCCCCTGCGCGCGCTGCTGCCCCAGCTCATCAACAAGGCTGTCCGCCAGGCCACATGGGAGTACGCCACCATGCTCCTCGCCGACCTCGGCGCGTGCGCGGACTGCGGACAGGACATCGGAAGGTCCGCGTTCGACATGGCCTCCCGCATCCTGATGCGCCTGCTCGAGGTGGCCGGGCCCGGCACGCACCACCTTGTCTGCAGCGTCCCCGGTCCGGACGAACAGCTTCTCGCCGTTCTCCACGCCCAGGGCGGCCCGTCGACATCGGCGCAGATCGACGCCGCGGAAGGCGCCGAGTTCGTCACCGTCCTCGCCGCGGGAATCGCCCTCAAGACCACCGGGGGAGTGGTGCTCCGCACCAGCACCCCCGACACGCCCGACCACCTCCACGGCTGGCGGCTCCACCAGGGCCGCCTCGATCCGCTCACCGCGGGCGAAGTGTTCAGCGCCTACTGCACAGACTCCACCACCGGCGACCCGCTGTCCCCGGAGCCGGGCGTCGAGTACTGCGCGGGCTTCCCCGTCACCACCGACGACCCGGAGCACCATCACTGACCCCGAAGGGGGGCTCCCCGCCGCAGCGGGAAGCCCCCTGTCACCCATCGGCGCCGTGCCGCGCCCGGCTACTCGCCGGACAGCACCGCCTGCGCCGCCACCCGGGCCTCCTCGGCGGTGTCCGCGGCACGCGCCGCCGCGGCCGCACGCTCGCACTGCGCCAGCGTGTACTTCGCAAGCGTCGCGCGCACGTAAGGAATCGACGCGGCCCCCATCGACAGCGACGTCACACCCAGACCGGTCAGCACACACGCCAGCAGTGGATCGGAGGCAGCCTCACCACACACACCACAGCTCTTGCCTTCGGCCTTGGCCGCCTCCGCGGACAGCGCCACCAGGTCGAGCAGCGCGGGCTGCCACGGGTCCTGCAGCCGTGAAACGGCACCCACCTGCCGGTCGGCGGCGAAGGTGTACTGCGCGAGGTCGTTGGTGCCGAGCGAAAGGAACTCGACCTCCTGCAGGATCGAGCGCGCCCGCAGCGCGGCGGACGGGATCTCCACCATCGCTCCGAACTTCGCCCGCAGGCCCGCCTCCCGGCACGCGTCGGCGAACGCCTTGGCGTCCGTACGGTCCGCGACCATCGGCGCCATGACCTCGAGGTACACGGGCAGCCCCTGCGCGGCCTTCGACAGCGCCGACAGCTGTGTCCGCAGCACCTCCGGGTGGTCCAGCAGCGAGCGCAGCCCGCGCACACCCAGCGCCGGGTTCGGCTCGTCGGCCGGGGTCAGGAAGTCGAGCGGCTTGTCCGCGCCGGCGTCCAGCACCCGCACGACCACTCGCCCCTCGGGAAAGGCCTCGAGCACCTTGCGGTAAGCCTCGACCTGCTTCTCCTCCGACGGAGCCTGCTTGCTGTCGTCCAGGAACAGGAACTCGGTACGGAAAAGACCGACCCCCTCCGCACCGGCGTCCACGGCCGCGGGCACATCCGCGGGGCCGCCGACGTTCGCCAGCAGCGGCACCTTGTGTCCGTCGGACGTCGCTCCCGGCCCGGTGGACGCCGCGAGGGCCGCCCTGCGCTCGGCCGCGGCCTGCTCCATCTGCTCGCGCTTCTCTTCGCCCGGCTCCACGAAGATCTCGCCCGTGCTGCCGTCGACGGCGATCAGCGTGCCCTCGGCGATCTCACCCGCGCCCGGCAGAGCGACCACGGCAGGCACCCCGAGCGCCCGCGCCAGAATGGCACTGTGGCTGGTCGGCCCGCCCTCCTCGGTGACGAACCCGAGCACCAGTGCCGGGTCCAGCAGCGCGGTGTCCGCAGGCGCCAGGTCCCGGGCGATCAGTACATACGGCTCGTCACTGTCGGGTACTCCCGGCATCGGCACGCCCAGCAGACGCGCCACGATCCGGTTCCGCACGTCGTCCAGGTCCGCGACCCGCCCGGCCAGATACTCGCCGGCACCGGCCAGCAGCGCCCGGTAGGCGGCGAACGCGTCGTACACCGCACGCTCGGCCGTGCTGCCGACCGCGATACGGCGCTCGACATCGGCCATCAGCTCCGGGTCCTGCGCCATCATGGCCTGTGCCTCGAGCACCGCCTGTGCCTCCCCGCCGGCCAGATTGCCGCGTGCAATCAGGTCGGCGGACACGGCCTCGACAGCCTGACGGGCGCGCCCCTGTTCGCGCCCCGCGTCCTGCGCCGGGATCTGCTTGGCCGGCGGCTCGAGAACCGCCGTGCCCATGTGCCGCACCTCGCCGATCGCCACACCGTGGCTCACGCCGACGCCTCGCAGCGTTGTCTCCATTTCACCGTCTCCGATAGAGCGACGATCCGTGCCGCCGCGATGAATCTCCGACCCGCCGTCACCGGCGTCGGCGGTCACTGCCAGCCGAAGAGGGTGTCGCCGGCCTTCACTTCGCCGTCCTCACGGAGCCCGGACAGAGCATCGGGGGTGGCCTCGAGCGCCACGACCGGGCAGATGGCGGACTTGCCGGCGGCCTCGACGGCCGACGGGTCCCAGCGCACCACGGCCTGACCGCGGCGCACAGTGTCCCCCTTGTTGATGAGCAGCTCGAAGCCCTCGCCGTTCAGCTGCACCGTGTCGATGCCGAGGTGCGTCAGTACCCCGTGCCCCTGCTCGTCGACGACGACAAAGGCATGCGGGTGCAGCGACACGATGATGCCGTCGACCGGAGAGACGGCCTCCGACGGCTCACGCACGGGGTCAATGGCAGTCCCGGGCCCGACCATCGCACCGGAGAACACCGGGTCGGGCACCGCGGCGAGCCCGATGGCCCGTCCGGCAAGAGGGGACGTCACTGTGGTCATGGAGCCTCCCAGGGGCGGAGATTCGTTCGGCGCCGTCACGGCGTGTCGTGGGCGGCGCACTGTTTCAGAAGGGTAGGTCATGAGAAGTCCTAGTTCCGCCCTAGACCTACCAGTTGACGGAGTAGGGGCGCACCGGAAGGGATTTGCGTCATCTGCCGGTAGGCCTGTACTGTCGTAGCCCTGCCTGACCCCAACGCGACGCTGAGTCGGGGGTCGGCAGTAGCGCTCATCAAGCCGGATCCTAACTGGTCTAAACCACTGGTGGCCCTCAGGGTGCCCGCAGGGTGGTGGTCAGAGGGGCCGGGAAAGCCTGATAGTGTTGGAAACGCCGAAAGGGAAGCGCCCGGAGGAAAGCCCCAGAAAATGTTCTGCGGGTGAGTACAAAGGAAGCGTCCGTTCCTTGAGAACTCAACAGTGTGCCAAAAATCAACGCCAGATATGTTGATACCCCGTCCATCTTCGGATGG
>NZ_JBEXRZ010000363.1:0-3866 GCF_040613325.1 Streptomyces sp. NPDC006283
CGCCCGCGACCTCGCCGCGGCCGCCGTCGACGGCGTCGTGGTGCTCCTCTACGCCGCGCTGCTGTGGAGCTACGACCCCCAGCTCACCGTCTTCGCGGCTCGGCGGCTCAGCGCTTCCCCGTCTTGGCCCCCTTGGGGGTGACCAGCCGACTGCCACTCCAGTCCTTGCCGGCGGTGATGCTCTTGGTCTGGGAGAGACCCGCGGTCTGGGCGGCCTCATTGATGTCGCTGGGCTCGACGTAGCCGTCACGGCCGGTCTTGGGGGTCATCAGCCAGACGACCCCGCCCTCGTCGATCAGACCGATGGCGTCCACCAGTGCGTCGGTGAGGTCCCCGTCCTCGTCGCGGAACCACAGCACGACGACGTCGGCGACGTCGTCGTAGTCCTCGTCGACGAGTTCCTGGCCGGTAACGGCCTCGATGCCCTCACGGAGCTCCTGCTCGACGTCGTCGTCGTAGCCGATCTCCTGGACCACTTGTCCGGGCTCGAACCCCAGCCTCGCTGCCGGGTTGGTCCGCTCCTCCGCGTGGTCCGCGGTCGCGCTCACGGCTTGCCTCCTGATCGTTTTCGGAAATGCTTCGGCCGCGCGCGTACGCGCGGCATTGGCCGTAGTCCACACGGGCGGGGCGGATCGCGCAAGTACCCGGCCGCCCGGACCGCCGAAACGGTGACGTTTGCGGCCGTCTCGGCGCAACTCCAGGCAAGCTCGAGGCCCCACCGCGATGGTGGCTACTCACTTCGGCCGCCTACGCGGCATTCCTACCCTTTCACATCTCAATCGGAACCGAACGACCGAACGAAACGCTTGACCGGGTCGGGCGTAAGGTTGCGATTTGGCCCGGCTCTCACCCGCGGTTGTGCCGCGGTTGTGACCGGATGTCTCGGGGAACAAGGGTTACCTCTCAGTAGAGATGACGTAGGCCCTCCCGCGGTACACGATGGGAGGCGGTGCGACAGCTTTGCCGACCCAGTACCCCCGAACAGCGAAGGAACAGCGTGGCTTCCGGATCCGATCGCAACCCGATCATCATTGGCGGCCTTCCCAGCCAGGTCCCGGACTTCGATCCTGAAGAGACCCAGGAGTGGCTGGACTCCCTGGACGCCGCCGTCGACGAGCGGGGCCGGGAGCGGGCCCGCTATCTCATGCTGCGCCTGATCGAGCGGGCGCGCGAGAAGCGCGTGGCCGTGCCCGAGATGCGCAGCACGGACTACGTCAACACCATCGCGACCAAGGACGAGCCGTTCTTCCCCGGCAACGAGGAGATCGAGCGCAAGATCCTCAACGCGACCCGGTGGAACGCCGCGGTGATGGTCTCCCGGGCGCAGCGCCCCGGCATCGGCGTCGGCGGCCACATCGCCACCTTCGCCTCCTCGGCCTCGCTCTACGACGTGGGCTTCAACCACTTCTTCCGCGGCAAGGACGACGGCAAGGGAGGCGACCAGATCTTCTTCCAGGGGCACGCCTCCCCCGGCATCTACGCCCGCGCCTTCATGCTGGACCGGCTGAGCGAGCAGCAGTTGGACGGCTTCCGCCAGGAGAAGTCGAAGGAGCCGTACGGGCTGTCCAGCTACCCGCATCCGCGGTCGATGCCGGACTTCTGGGAGTTCCCGACGGTCTCCATGGGCCTCGGCCCGCTGGGCGCCATCTACCAGGCGCGCATGAACCGCTACATGGAGGCGCGCGGCATCGCGGACACCTCCGAGTCGCATGTTTGGGCCTACCTGGGCGACGGCGAGATGGACGAGCCGGAGTCGCTGGGCCAGCTGTCCATCGCCGCCCGTGAGGGCCTGGACAACCTGACCTTCGTGGTCAACTGCAACCTGCAGCGCCTCGACGGCCCGGTCCGTGGCAACGGCAAGATCATCCAGGAGCTGGAGTCCCAGTTCCGCGGCGCCGGCTGGAACGTCATCAAGCTGGTGTGGGACCGCACCTGGGACCCGCTGCTCGCCCAGGACCGCGACGGTGTGCTGGTCAACAAGCTGAACACCACGCCCGACGGGCAGTTCCAGACGTACGCGACGGAGACCGGTGCGTACATCCGCGAGCACTTCTTCGGCGGCGACCAGCGGCTGCGCGCCATGGTCGAGAACATGACCGACGAGCAGATCCTGCACCTGGGCCGCGGCGGTCACGACCACCGCAAGGTCTTCGCGGCCTACACGGCGGCCAAGGCGCACAAGGGCCAGCCGACGGTGATCCTCGCGCAGACCATCAAGGGCTGGACGCTGGGCCCGAACTTCGAGGGCCGCAACGCCACGCACCAGATGAAGAAGCTGACGGTCGACGACCTGAAGCGCTTCCGCGACCGGCTGCACATCCCGATCACGGACCAGCAGCTCGAGTCCGGGCCTCCGCCGTACTACCACCCGGGCCGCGACTCCGAAGAGATCCAGTACATGCACGACCACCGCAAGGCCTGCGGCGGTTATGTGCCGACGCGGATCGTGCGGGCGAAGCCGCTGGAGCTCCCCGAGGACAAGACGTACGCGGCTGTGAAGAAGGGTTCCGGGCAGCAGTCGATCGCCACCACCATGGCGTTCGTCCGGCTGCTGAAGGACCTCATGCGGGACAAGGAGATCGGCAAGCGGTTCGTGCTGATCGCGCCCGACGAGTACCGCACTTTCGGAATGGACTCGTTCTTCCCGAGTGCGAAGATTTACAACCCGCTTGGGCAGCAGTACGAGGCCGTGGACCGCGAGCTGCTGCTCGCGTACAAGGAGTCGCCGACCGGTCAGATGCTGCACGACGGCATCTCGGAGGCCGGCTGCACGGCCTCGCTGATCGCCGCCGGTTCCGCGTACGCCACGCACGGCGAGCCGCTGATCCCGGTGTACGTCTTCTACTCGATGTTCGGCTTCCAGCGGACCGGCGACCAGTTCTGGCAGATGGCCGACCAGCTGGCGCGCGGCTTCGTGCTCGGCGCGACCGCAGGCCGTACGACGCTGACCGGCGAGGGCCTGCAGCACGCGGACGGCCACTCGCAGCTGCTCGCCTCGACGAACCCGGCCTGCGTCGCCTACGACCCGGCGTTCGGCTTCGAGATCGCGCACATCGTCAAGGACGGTCTGCGCCGGATGTACGGCCCCGAGGCCGAGGACGTCTTCTACTACCTCACCGTCTACAACGAGCCGATCCAGCATCCCGCGGAGCCGGCCGACGTGGACGTCGAAGGCATCCTGGCGGGCATCCACCGCTTCAAGCAGGGCGAGCAGGGCTCCATCCCGGCGCAGATCATGGCGTCGGGCGTGGCCGTTCCGTGGGCCGTCGAGGCGCAGCGGATCCTCGCGCAGGACTGGAACGTGCGCGCCGACGTGTGGTCGGCGACGTCGTGGAACGAGCTGCGCCGCGAGGCGGTCGAGGTGGAGCGGCACAATCTGCTGCACCCCGAGGAGGAGCAGCGCGTGCCGTACGTGACGCGCAAGCTGTCCGGCTCGCAGGGCCCGTTCGTCGCGGTCTCCGACTGGATGCGTTCGGTGCCCGACCAGATTTCCCGCTGGGTGCCCGGCACCTACCAGTCGCTGGGCGCGGACGGCTTCGGCTTCGCGGACACCCGCGGCGCAGCCCGCCGTTTCTTCCACATCGACGCCCAGTCGATCGTGCTGGCGGTGCTCACCGAGCTGGCGCGCGAGGGGAAGGTCGACCGCAGCGTGCTCAAGCAGGCCGTGGACCGCTACCAGCTGCTCGACGTGGCGGCGGCCGACCCGGGCCCGGCCGGCGGCGACGCATAGCATCACAGCCCGGTGAACGGCGGCGGACCCCGACCCGGAGTGAAGGGGAACGGGAAGAGGAACCCGAACCGGTACGGAAGGAGACGGCTGCTCCCGACCGGCGCGGCCCTGACGAGCGCGGTCCCGGGAGACACGG
>NZ_JBEXRZ010000364.1:0-3864 GCF_040613325.1 Streptomyces sp. NPDC006283
CAGGGTGGCGCCGGTGAACATCGCGTGGCGGACGGATGGCAGGGTGGTGCCGGTGCGGCGGGCGGCGTCGGCGAGCAGCCCGTGGAGCGCCGGCCCGTTGTCATCCGTCACGGTCACAAGTCTCCACCTTGTGGAGTAGGCCTCCGCTCACCGGATCGACCCTCCGGTTGACCCATGCACCTATCGGGCTTCCCTACTCTGGGTTACGTGCAGCGCCTCTATGACTTCCTCCGCAGACACCCCACGGGCGTCGACGCCTTCTGGGCTGTCATGCTCCTCGGGTTCGCCTCGATGTGGGTGACCCAGGTGCCGGGAGGGCCCGGGCCGGTGATCGCGGCGTCGGTCATCGTGCTGGTGCTGTGTCTGGTGGTCGCGCTGCGCCGCCGTATGCCGGAGCAGATGCTTGTCGTCGCCGCCCTGGCGGGTGTCGCGCAGCTCGTGTTCGACGTCGACGTCAATCCGGCCGACTTCGCCATGATGGTCATCATCTACACGGTCGCCGCGACCGGCGGTCCGCGGTGGGCGTCCAGGCTCGCGCTGATCGGCGGGCTGTCGGCGGCGTCGCTGGCGCAGATCCGCTGGCCGGAGGAGTCGACGAGCACCCTCGGCCGGATCTTCATCACCGTCATCATGAGCCTGCCGTTCGCCCTGGCGTGGGTGCTCGGAGACTCGATACGCACCCGGCGCGCCTACTTCGACCAGCTCGAGGAGCGCGCCACCCGCCTGGAGAAGGAACGCGAGGCGCAGGCCAAGGTCGCGGTCGCGGCCGAGCGCGCCAGGATCGCCCGGGAACTCCACGACGTCGTCGCCCACAACGTGTCGGTCATGGTGGTGCAGGCCGACGGCGCCGCCTATGTGCTGGACGCCGCCCCCGACCAGGCCAAGCAGGCGCTGGAGACCATCTCGAGCACCGGCCGCCAGGCCCTCGCCGAGATGCGCCGGCTGCTCGGCGTGCTGCGCACGGGCGACGGCCCGGAGAGCGGCGAGTACGTCCCCCAGCCCGACGTGCAGCAGATCGAGGACCTGGTCGAGCATGTGCGGGGCGCGGGCCTGACCGTGGACTTCAAGGTCGAGGGAACACCGCGGCCGTTGCCCAGCGGCGTCGAGCTCACCGCGTACCGCATCGTGCAGGAAGCGCTCACCAACACCCGTAAGCACGGCGGCCCGGAGGCGGGGGCGAGTGTGCGGCTCGTCTACTTCGACGACGGGCTGGGGCTGCTCGTCGAGGACGACGGCCGCGGCTCGTCGCACGAACTGTACGAGGACGGCGGCGCGGACGGCCGTGGCCACGGCCTCATCGGGATGCGCGAGCGCGTCGGTATGGTCGGCGGCACGCTGGACGCCGGACCGCGGCCGGGCGGAGGCTTCCGCATCAGCGCGCTGCTGCCCCTCAAACCCGCCCACTAGAGCCACAACGGCCACCAGAGCCACTACAGAACCAGGGACGGAACAGACATGTCCATCCGTGTGATGCTCGTCGACGACCAGGTGCTGCTGCGCACCGGCTTCCGCATGGTGCTCGCCGCCCAGCCCGACATGGAGGTCGTCGCGGAGGCGGGAGACGGCGCGGAGGCGATCGAGGTCCTGCGGGCCACGGCGGTCGACGTGGTGCTGATGGACGTGCGCATGCCGAGGCTGGACGGAGTGGAGGCGACGCGGCGTATCTGCGCGGAGCCGGGCGCGCCCAAGGTGCTGATCCTCACCACCTTCGACCTGGACGAGTACGCCTTCTCCGGGCTCAAGGCGGGCGCCAGCGGCTTCATGCTCAAGGACGTGCCGCCCGCCGAGCTGCTCGGCGCGATCCGGTCCGTGCACAGCGGCGACGCGGTCGTGGCGCCGTCGACGACGCGGCGGCTGCTGGACCGTTTCGCGCCGATGCTGCCGAGTTCCGGTCCCGAGCCCCGCCAGAAGGAGCTGGACAGGCTGACGGAGCGGGAGCGCGAGGTGATGCTGCTCGTCGCCCAGGGCCTGTCCAACGGCGAGATCGCGGCCCGGCTGGTGCTCTCGGAGGCCACGGTGAAGACCCACGTGGGCCGCATCCTCACCAAGCTGGGCCTGCGCGACCGTGTGCAGGTGGTGGTGCTCGCCTACGAGACGGGTCTCGTCCGGGCGGGCGGCGGGGCGGTCTGATCCGCCGTGCTGCTGTGGATCGGGCCGGATCGAGCCGGATCAGGTCTCCGGATCGGGTCTGCCGGCTCTACCTCAGGACCGTCTCCAGGAAGTCGCTGCCCAGTCGGGCGACCACTGTCACGTCGAGTTGATGGAGCACATAGCGACCGCGCCGCCGGGTCGTGACCAGCTTCGCCTTCTTCAGCAGGGACAGATGGCGGGACACCTCCGGCGCCGTGATGCCGAGGGAGTCGGCCAGCTCGCTCGTCGTGTACGCGGCGCGGCCGAGATTGCGGCACAGCCGCATGCGCAGGGGGTGGGCGAGCGCGTCCATGCGCAGCTTCAGCAGTTCGACGGAGGCCGCGCCCGGCAGCTCGGGGGCTCCGATCGGGTACTGGATCACCGGCTGCCAGCCCGGCGCGTGCAGCACCATCAGATGCGGCCAGCCGAAGCTGGAGGGCACCAGGGTGAGACCGGCGCCGACTGCGGGGTCGGTGGCGGTCGTCCGCCCGTCCGCGAGCTTGTCGGCGCTGATCCTGGTGCCGCCCTCGTCCAGAGTGAGCGCGGGGGAGACGGCGTGCAGTGCCTCCGCCAGGCCTCTGCGGCGCAGCAGTTCGGTCTTGTGGCGGGCGTCGGCGGCGAGTTGGGGGGAGACGCGTTGCCAGGTGTCGGCGAAGAAGGCGTCCTCGCAGTCCTCGAACAGCCGCCGCAGCCACGTCCGTACGGAAGCCGGATCGGTGAGCAGCCTCCGGGTGAAGTCCAGTTGGCGGGGGCCTCGGTTGGCGGCGAGCTCGAGCGCGTGAGCGCGGCGGGCGGGGTCCACGAGCGGCGAGGGGGCACCGGTCGAGTAAGTGCTGGCGCAGGTGAACTCCAGCGCCGACGAGACGAACCGCTCGTCGTCGAGCCGGTCGAGGAGGTCGAGTTCCCCGGCGAGGCTCGCACCGATGCGTCCGTGGCGCGTCGGCAGCCCGGCGAACGGCATGAAGATGTCGGAGAACGTCGACCGCCACAGGAAGTCGGCCTCGTGCAGCCGGTCGGCGAGGTCGGGCTTGAGTCCGGCGGCCGTCGCCGTCGCCCAGCCGTGCAGTCCCGGATGGTGCCCGGGCTCGGAGAGCGCGTGCAGCGCCACGCCGAGCTCGGCGAGGGGCGAGATGTCGAAGACGATGCGCTCGGGGGGCAGCCCCGTGATGTCGATGGTCACGCTCACGCCCTCCATGATGCGGGTGCCGGCGAACAGGCACGTCGTCGTTTGACGTGGCTCGTCAATCGGCGCGACGCGGGAGGCGGGGCGGGCGGAGCGTGGGGCCATGAACGCGACGCAGCAGCACATGATCGACGCGTACCGGACCGCGCGGAGGGGCGAAGCGCCACCGCCCCCTCCCGGCGACCACGACCTGCGGACGATCCGCGAGGCCTGGACCTACCGCCGCTTCCGCGCGGTGTTGGCGGGCCGCCGCGTATGCGCCGCGGCCGGCGGCCGGGCGGCCTGCTGACAGCCCAGCGGCGCGGTCCCGCCGCCCGGCCACGGCCGGTGGCTGTTCGCGCGGGCGGGCCGCAGGCCCCGGCGGCGTAAGCCGTGGCTTCCTGGCCCGGGCCGGCCGGGGGCCCCGGCGACGTAAGCCGTAGCTTCCGCGCCCGGGCCCGGACCGGCCCTGGCCCCCGGCGACGTAAGCCGTGGCTTCCCGGCACGGGCCGGCCACGGCCCGCCGCCCAGCCACGGCCGGTGGCTGTTCGCCGGGGCCGACCGGGGGCCCC
>NZ_JBEXRZ010000365.1:0-3834 GCF_040613325.1 Streptomyces sp. NPDC006283
CCCACCCCCCGGCACCGGCATTCGACTCAGCTTCCGCCTCTGCCCCGGCAGTACCGGAGGAGTAGGCCGGTGCCGGCGCTTCGCCAGCTATGGCGGAGGCAGCGGGAGCAAGAGCGGCGCCACCGGTAATAAGTGTGATAGTAGCGGCGCGTGCAAGACCGACGCGGCGTGTGATGCGCATTCAAGTTCCTCTCGGAAAACTGTGCAAGTGGTTGTGCGTGCGAAATTCACCCGTAAGTCCCCGGCACATGCCCCGCCTGAGGCTTTGGGGCATCCCACTGGCGAGCCAGCAGAATCTGTATCACTGGCCCCAGGCTCAGCCCAAAATTGAATACTCATGCACAGCAAGGCAACTGTTCCACCAGAGGTTCGAAGTTCCCCAATTTTCATGCAATTTGACAGACAGCCAGGAACCCCGGGTGATTCGCCCTATGACGGAAGTCACTGCTACTCGGACCACGGGTCACCGGCCGTCCACGATCGTGACTAGCTTGATTTTTAACCTCGGGTGTGGAACGGCTTCTCGTACTTGATCACCTGGCAGCGGTAACTGTTCCGTATGCAGGGGCCTTCGTCTGAGCATGTGATCCGACCAAGGATGCTGCGTCCTCTACAGCGACTCTCATGCCGCGGAGTCTTTTCCAACCTAACCGGTGAGGTGGGTAGTTGGGTGGAGGGACGGTGGCTGGACGTGAAGAAGCGGCTGCTAGACGGGTTCACGACCAAGATCACCCGTGCCGAACCAGGAGCTTCCAGACGCGTACGCCCCTGGCCGAACGGGGGGTGCGCGGTCCCCGACAGTCCTCCAGCCTGCGTGTTCGGACTGGCGGATGTGTTTGCCCACGCTCAGGCCGAGGGCATCGAGCTGCCCGCTTCCTGACACCGCCTCGCGCAGCATGACAGCGCCCCTGCCACGGCACGGCCAACTCCTCGACCAAGCAGGCGAGATGATGCCAGGGGAGTCCCATGAACAGCCGATGCGCCAACACTGCCCGATTGACCGTGATCGCCACACCCGGATCATGCCACCTGCCTGGCACGACACCTCACCCGCTATCACGCACCAGCTCGTAAGCCGGATTTGATCCTCAGCTTGGGCAGAGTATGGGAGGGCTTGATCCGCCCTTTGCCGGACCGGGACCTTGCGGCGTCGGCGGTCTCACCCGTCGCGCATGCCCCAGGGGGAGCCGTATGCGGTCAGCAGGTCCAGGAACGGGCGGGGGGCGAAGGCTTCGGGGCCGAGGATGCCGGTGCCGGTCCAGGTGCCGTTCGCCAGCAGTTCCAGGGCGACGACCGGGTTAATGGCTGTCTGCCAGACCACAGCCTGCGAGCCGTACTCGTGCATCGACCATTGGTTTTCGACGACGTGGTACAGGTACACCTCGCGCGCATGGCCGTCCTTGGTGCCCTTCACCCAGGTGCCAGCACAAGTCTTGCCGTGTACCCGGTCGCCGAGCGTGGCCGGGTCGGGCAGGCAGGCCGCGACGACGTCACGCGGGGAGACCTCGGCGCCGCCGGGCAGGGTTACTGTCTCTGTGCGGTCCAGGCCCAGCTTGTGCAGGGTCTTGAGGGTCTCGATGAACTCATCGCCCAGTCCATACTTGAACGTAACCCGCTTGGCGTCCACCCAGCGCGGGATCAGCAGGACTTCCTCGTGTTCGACGTTGACACACTCGACCGGGCCAATGCCCTCGGGAAAGTCGAAGACCTCCGCTTCGCTGAACGGCGCCGTGGTGTACCAGCCGCGGTCTTTCTCCCAGATCACCGGCGGATTCAGGCATTCCTCGATCGTCGTCCAGATCGAGAAGAACGGCGCGAAATCGTAACCGTCGACCGTCAGATTTGCGCCGTCACGCACCCCGATCTCCTCAATCTCGTCGAAGAGCTCCTCGGCGGCGTAACGGGCGAAGACGTCTGAGAGGCCGGGCTCCACACCGACCCCGACGAGCGCCAACTGGCCGGCCTTCTCCCACTCGGCGGCGCGGTCGAACTGCCTGTCGCCGAGCTTGATCCCGCACTCCTCGTACGGGCGCTCCGGATGGGGGGAGGACAGCGACATCGCCATGTCCAGGTAATGCGCCCCTGCCGCCAGCGCCGCCTCGAACAGGGGCATCACGTACCGCGGATCCGTGGCATTCAGCAGGACATCGCATTGCCCCTGCTCAAGCAGGGCGACGACCGCAGTTTGGTCGGAGGCGTCGATACGCGCCGCGCTGAACCGCTTCTCGCCCTCGCCCAATGCGGCGACGGCCGTTTCGGCGCGGGAGACGTCGTAGTCGGCGATGACCATGTGATCGAAGAAGGATCTGCGGGCGGCGATCTTGGTGATCGCGGTGCCCACGCCGCCCGCGCCCACAAGCAGTACTCGCATGATGAAAGTGTCCTTCCCCGTGGAGGCGAGGCTGAAGCCCCCGGATGCGCAATAAACGGGCCGGCCGCCCCAAATATCGTCAACCGCGTTGATATAAGCTTTAGGGACGGAGGAGGTAGTCGTCATGGCGAAGAAAGTGGTGCCGGAGACGGACCGGCGACGCAGGAGACCCACCAAACAGGGCGTCGTCCTCACAGAGAAGCTAATCGTGGAGACCGCCCTGCGCATGCTGCACCAGCACGGCCGGGAAGGGCTGACCGTGCGGCGCCTGGGCATGGCGCTCGGCGCCGACCCCAGCACGCTGTACCGCTACTTCCGCGGCACCGACGACCTGACGCTGGCCATCGCCGACGAACTGATCGGACGCGCCATGCGCGGCTGGCGGGCCACCGGCGACTGGCGCACCGACTTGCGCGAGCTCGGTCTGCGCATCCACACCGCCTATCTCAACCACCCGGAAGCGGCTGTCCTCACCGCCAACCGGGTCAGCGGCAGGGCCAACGAGATCACCAGCGACGAGATGATCCTCGGCATCCTGCGCTCCACCGGCCTACCTGATCCCGACGTAGTACGTATCTACCAGGCGTTCATCGACCAGACCCTCGCCTTCGCCGCCCTCGACGCCGCCAGCCTTGCTCTGCCGGAAGCGGCCCGTGCAGCCGACGAGGAAGTCTGGCGCGCCACCTACGCCCGGCTCCCCCGCGAGACACACCCGAACATCTCAGCCACAGCTCCACTACTAATCGAACGAATGAACGATAGCGCCTACCCGACCGCTCTGGAGATGCTGCTCGACAGTGCAGCTGCGACGCTAAAAGCCGCCTGATTACTGAGGTTTTCGGGTTGTCGTCGACGGGTCATGATCCCTGCGGCATGCCGCTGGTATGCGTTGTCCGGAGGGTGCCGTTGAGCGTCGGGCTTTTCGGAAGAAGATCCGGCTGCAGACCGGGGCCCGGTTCGCGGAGAACGATGGCCAACACCGCGTTCGAAACGCCTGGCGACCTCAACCGCACACTCCGCCGAGAGTTACGCAAAATCCAGAACAGGGCCCACCTCGTGACGGCTGCCTTACGGCGACCAGGCTGTCCCTGCATACACCGACCCCACCCAAACCTCAGTAAGTGCCTGACTGACCGCCTTCATCCTCCATAGTCGCAGGTCAGGAGGGTGTGGATGGCTTGGACGGTGCGGCTGATGGGTTGGTCGAGCAGCGGGCTCAGAGGATGCGCCATTGCTTGAGCTTGGTGAAGGCTCCCTCGCCAGGGGGCTCGGAATCGGGCGTGGTCGCGGTTGTACTGCTGGTAGTGGGCGGGGTGTTCGCGGTGGTGGTAATAGGGGATGCGGACGGTGGCGCCGGCGCCCTGGTAACGACCTCGTGGGTGATTAGCGTGAGGTCGTGCTGGGGTAGCGGCTGGTGTTGTGATCACGTCTGTGCGGCGGGCAGTGCGAGTGTTTTGTTGTGT
>NZ_JBEXRZ010000366.1:0-3777 GCF_040613325.1 Streptomyces sp. NPDC006283
GTCGCGGTCAGGGGAGGGAGCCGCTGGCCTGGGCAGAGGCCGCTGCCACCGGCGCATTGATGGCAGTCCCTTCGCAGGCGGCGGTTCGCCTTCTCGGTCAGTTATCTCGCCCTGTCCGCCGGAGGTGTTGGGGAACTGCCGACGCGCCAGCTGTCTGCGGTCGGTGGGTTGGGGAAGTAAAGGGCAGACGTGGATCTGCGGTTGGGTGCCAGAGGATGCGTTCACTGTGCAACCTCGGTACGCCGGATCCTGCTGCTCCAGTGGGCCAAGGGCCAGCACCTGCTGTGGCAGCCAGCCAGGCCGAGGACGTCCCCCGATCGGCCTCGACGCCCAGGCGCACGACGCGGTCCTGGCCCTGACCGAGCTCGGCGACGACGAGACCCGCTCCGAACGGGGCACCCGATGACCGAGGACCCGCTGGCCTCGGTCCGTATCCGCCCTCCCCCCTCGCCGTCGGGCTACTCGTCGTCGACCTCTCGCGCAGCGGCCGCAGGCCGGGCAGCTCGGGGAGGTTGAAGCAGTAGCGGCCCAGGACGTTGACGTGGTGGCGGACGAACGGCAAGAGGCGGGGCGACATCCTCGTCCCCTACGTCGAAGCCGTCCGCCCTGAGCTTGGTGATCGCGGCGTCCATGTAACGGGTGTGGTGAACAGCACCAGCGCGTTGAGCACGAGGCCAGGGCGCCGATCGTGCGAGGTCGTGGCGGCCTTCTTGCAGGTTGGCCTGGGTCTTGATCTGCCCCCGATAGTCCGGCTCGTCGGCCCGGCGCAGGATGTGCAGGCCGGGACCGACGGAACCTTCTCGAGCACGGTTATCAACTGGGTGACGTCGTTGCGATTCCTGCCGGTCAGCGACACCGCGAGCGGGATGCCCTGCGCGTCGACGAGGACGTGGTGCCTGCCGCCCGGGACACGGGTTCCTGGCCCGGGCACTCAGGCGAGAGTGCTGGCCAGGTAGGCGTTGCGGATTCTGATGAGGTGGGGCATATACCAACGCAAGAGGAGTCTGTCGACGATGCGCCCGAAAGGCCCCAGCGGTGAGGCAAAGTGGATGACGTCTCGCATGATGGTGCCGCCAGCGCCGTCCGGCTCGAAGTGGTGGGCGTGACGCCATCGTTTGAAGGGTCCGGACTCCTGCTCGTCCACGAAACATCGAGGCCGGTCATAGGAGGTGATGCGCGCCTTGAGCCGCCAGGTCAGGCCGAAATGGCGAGCCTGGAAGGTCACCGTGTCACCGAGCGCCAGCTCGCCCCGGGTCTTGCCACCCACCGCTCGCTCCGACGAATCGGCCATCGAGCGGGTATGTGCCTCCACGTCCAGGCATACCGCGAACACCTGGTCCGGGGATGCGGCGACGGCTGTCACGACCTCAAAATGCTGCACAAGCTCACCCTAGACGCTGGGTATTCCGAGCCCTTGCCCGGGTCGAACGCAGGTCTCATCTCAGATTCGGCGGCGTTTCTCCCCGGTCGCGCGAGGCGGCGGGATACCCCCGCAGGCCGCCCGGGCCACCTACGGGGGTGTCGCGATTGCGGTGCTGGTGCTGCGGCTTCCTCCCGTGTCCGGTTTACGGCGTCGGGAACTACGGGTTGGGCCTGCCCGTACGACAGCCGGGCAAAGCCGGTCTCCGCAAAGGCGGCACAAGGGCCGACGGCCTTCCCCGGTCTGGGGCGGCGGTGGGTGACGAAGACCGGTGACGCGAGGGCGTCATGAGCAGACGGCAGCAGGCGGGCACCGCCCCGGTCCAGAGACCAGACTGCGGGACGTCGGCTCCTGCAAGCCCAGACTTCCTCCGATCAGTTCCCTGTCGGGGCTTCCCTGCTCATTCAGGAACGTGTCGCCGCGGGGGCACCGCATACGGCCCACGGCGCCACGACCACCAATCGGGGGTTACCGATGGTAGTAGCTTTTTAGACAATATCGTTACCGACTGGACTGTCAAGGCTTGGAGGCGTATTCACGGGTGATGTGGGGCCGATTTCCTTGATCGCAAAGGCGGCTCCGCTCGGTGGCTTGATGCTTGCGGGGCGTCAGAGTTCGATCGAGGTAAGGTTGTTGGGCTGGATGTTATGGCGAGGCGGAGTGGCTATTAATTCACCTGAGGGGGTTAGTGAGGGCCCGTCAGGTGTTCCGGGGTTCCCGATGCGCTGCAAGCGGGCGGAATATGGGCCTTCTCGGTTGTTCCGGTCGGCAGTGCTCAACCATCGAGCCGGGCGGCCAAGGTGGGAGCCTTTTCAACTCGGCCACCGATCGGGTGGGATCCATGCAGGCCGTGGTTACATAGGCGCCTTGCCGACGGCCATCCGCAGCAGGTGTGACGGCTGAAGAGGCTCAGGTTCCCGCCGGATGGACCCGCCTTGCCACTGCGCCCTGGCCGTCGCGAAGCTGGAAGAGGCACGCGAGCGTGCCACGCGCTCGATGCACGGTACTGACTTTGCCGTGGACGGCAGCCAGGCTCTTGATGGTGTGGGCTTGAATCCGCTTTGACGGACATCTGAGATTAGGGGTTTTCGCCCCCGGAAGGATGCTCTTCGCGTGGGGAAGAAGAAGCCACGTCCTCGCCGCTCGTTCACGCTGGAGTTCAAGGCTGAGATCGTCGAGCTGTGCCGGCGAGGGATCGCTCGGCCGGTCAGGTCGCGAAGGACTGCTATGTGACCGACCGCGGTCCGCGACTGAGTGAAGCAGGTCGAAATCGACGCGGGCGAGCGCGACGGCCTGACCAGCAGCGAACGTGAGGACTGGCCGTGCGACGGCCTTCTTCGCGACTGAGACCCGGTGAACGTGGATCCGTTCATCGAGGCGAGAAAACCGCAGGTCACAACGTCAAACAAACGTGTGAATTCCTCAGGTCTCCCGGACCACCTACTGCGCCCGAGGTAACGGCATCCCTCGCCGCGTGCGTGGGGTTCCACGCCGATCCACCACAGCACTCGCGTGCCCTGGACCGGCAGGCCGACAACGGCCCTGCGCCGCAACGCGGCCCTCCTGACGAGTCACCAGACGGCGCTCGTCCTTTCCACCCTCCGGATCTTGGGCTGCACCGCACCAGTCTCTGCCAGCACCTCATCGACCATCTCGAACGGGATGATCCGGGTCAGTTCACCGATATGCCCCGGCGCGAACACCCCGGCCGTCCTGGTTATGGCAGCCTGTTCCAACAGCGGAGCTCCTGAAGTGAGGATGTCTTGGAGAACACGCCGCTTCTACAGCAGCGCTGCTGCCTCGTTCACCAGCCTTGACGAACAGTCCCTTCGCCTAACTGAACGGCGTTGTGACTAGCAGCCCTCAAGCGGGCCAGCACGCCTCGGCCGCTATCACGCACCAACTCGTTAATACCGGTGCACGATCCGGGGAAGGTCCTGCTCGATGTGGCGCTCGCGGTCGCATTGGGTGGGGACTGACTGGCCGATGTGGGCATGCTGCGGGCCCGAGCCAGCTACCTCGCCTTCCTCGGCCTCGCCGCAGCCATCTGTTGCTACAAGCGACTCGTTCGCCTCACCACATAGGACACGATCTTGCGACCTCGTGCGTGATTAGCGGTGACGACGGCTGACCTGGGTCGTTGGTCTGCGTGTGGTGGGGGTTGAAGCACGCAGGTTGATCATGTCGGAGCGTCGCGTCACGGGACTTTCGACGTCTGTGATCGCTGATCTGGTGGCCGAGTTGGGGCCGGTGTGGCAGGCACGAAGAGATGCCGAGCTGGCTGATCGTCCGCGTCGTCGGGCTGTGGGTGCGGGTGCGAAGTACAAGCTGGTCTTCGTCGACCGGCTCCTGGCCAC
>NZ_JBEXRZ010000367.1:0-3676 GCF_040613325.1 Streptomyces sp. NPDC006283
CCCACCATCGGACCTCAGCACATTCCCCACCCATGAACAGCTCAACGAGCACACGGTCAAACCGTCACGACAAGAACCGTTGCAGTACTAGGCCGCTGGACATCCACGACGGCACCAGGCGCAGCTGCGGCGATGCGAGCATGCAGGGGCCGCCCCAGTGCCGCCAGCAGCGTGGGGCGCATCTGCGGGAGATCGGCGAGAGTCTCGGGGCGCACGAGGCGCTCGTCCGGCGGGCGGGAGGCCAGTGCGAGCCGCGTGCAGTCGCCGGTGTGGAACATCCAGGATTCGCCGACCCCGCGTTCGACGGCCATCTCCCGGAGCACCGTCAGGACGAGGTGGATGTCGGGGATGTCGCGGCTACGGATTCTCCTGCCGTGGGCCTGGGTGAACGTCCTTGGCAACGGCGCGAACAGCCCCAGCTGGCCGGGGATTTCCTCCACGCAGACGGCCGGGTCGTTGGGCGGAGGTTGCGCCCTGTCGCGAGCCCACGGAGGGAGGCGATCGTGCGAGCGCGGACCGTTGTGCCGCAGCGGAAAACTGGACAGTTTCACGCCGTCAATGCGCACGGCCAACTGCAGAGGCCGGCCCGGCGGCAGGTCGCGCCGCTCGAGCTCCGCCCTCATCCCCGCGTCTTCTTCGCCGAGCCGGACGGCGACGCGGCAGCCGCGGCACGTGCCGTCCACTCCCACGATCCCCGGCCAGCCGCATCGCCGGCAGACCGCTGCATGTAACACACCCTTCCTGACCCGGTAGCGGCTGTCTCGACACTCGCGGCACAGACCGGATGAGGTGACTGGGCCCCACGTCGCGCCGACCGGAGAGACAGCCGCTTATCGGCGCGCGTCCACCACTGAGCGCAGCTTGCCGCTGGTCGGGCTGCGGTCCAGGGACGAGCCGTCCACCGCCTCGATCGTGAGGTCGAGCAGCCGCTCCTCCACTGCCGCGCGCAGCTCGGGGTAGCCCAGCAGAAAGGCCTCCCTCAGCCGCTCGGGGACCGGTGTGTCGGTGCATTCGACGCGGACGGTGAGGTGTTCGCGGGTGTCGTGAGCGGTGAGCAGGATCTGGAGTTCGCCGGTGTAGCGGCCCTGCTCCTCGGCTATCGTCACGAAGCGGCGGTGATTGAGCAGATACGTGGCCACGCGCATCACGTCCCCGGTCCTGCCGCGCAGTTCGAAGCGGGGGGCGTGGCTGCCGCAGGGGCAGCGGCCGGGGACGATCCGGCCGAGGTCGCCTATGACGTAGCGGCCGAGGTTCTGGCCGCGCCGGGCGTGCGTGGCGAAGACCAGACGCCCGGTCTCCCCCGGCGCTACCGGCCTGTCGGAGGTGATGTCGAGGATCTCCATGGTGTGCAGGTCGGCGTGGAGGTGGTGGACGCCACCGGTGCTCTCGGCACACTGGTAGCCGAGCGGGCCCAGGTCGGTGCTGCCGTAGGTGATGGACCGGACGACCTCGATACTGAAGGTGTCCTTCAGAGTGCGCTGCTGTTCGGCGGTGAAGTGCTCGCCGCCGTAGAAGATCTTCCGGAGGCCGCCGTATGCGCGCAGAGAGTCCTTCTCCTCGTGCAGCAGCTGCCACAGGTAGGAGGGCATTCCGAAGAGAGTGTCTGCCTGGTGGGCGATCAGAGCCTGGGCCGTGGCCCGGTGGTCGGGGCCGGCGGACAGGGGCAGTTGGACGCCGCCGAGACGCTCAAGGATGGAGAAAAAGCTGATGAAGCTGCCGTACATGCCCCCGCAGTAGAAGAGGTTGGCCGTGCGGTCCGCCACCGGGTCGTAGCCGGCGGCGAGCAGACCGCGGGCGGCGGCGTGCATCTGGGTGTCGTAGTCGTCGTAGCTGAAGAGGGACAGTGCCGGGGCGCCGGTGCTGCCGCCGCTGCGGAAGTACAGCTCGGCATCGGCTCGTGCGACGTGGCGGTTGAGTTCCTGGACTTCCTCCTTGCCGAGCAGCGGCCCGCCGGGCGGCGGGAGGACGACCGGGCGGGCCAGGTCGTCCAGGCAGGCGACAGTGGCGAAGCGGGCGTCGGTCTGGACCGCCACACGGCGGCTGTAGCGCTGGAGCGCGTAGACGCCGTCGTGAGGCTCGCCGGGGTAGCTGGCGAGCATGGCGCCGATGGGCGTGATGCGGGTGACGCCTGCGGCCAGGACGTTGCGGGAGAGTTCGGCGATGTCGGTGCGGCTGCCGGCGATGCCCGCAGTCTGCAGGTAGCGGCGCATGGGCCGCAGGGTACCGAGCAGCTTCCTGCGCGGCAGCGGCTTGATCCACACGCTGCGGTGCAGGGGGGAGGCGGTGAGAGCGGGCCGGGTGTCGGCAATGACGCGCCAGGAACCGTCGGGGGCGGCGAACACCCCGGTCAGGTCAAGGTGTTCCTCCAGCCGGGCGATCAGCTCGGTGGTGGTCAGCTCGGCCTGTTCGGCGGGGTCGAGGCCATGGACGTCGGGCGGGGACGCGGCGGCGGGCCGGGTGGCGAGCACGCCGGCGAAACGCTCGGCGAAGGCGAAGACGTCCCGTTCGTCCTCGGTGTCGAGGTAGACCACCTGGGGGCTGGAGCAGGCCTGTTGCTCGTGCAGGCAGACGTCGGATGCCAGTGCGCCGAGCGTGTCCGGGTCCTGCCAGGCGTTGCGGGTGAGGTAGGCGAAGGAGATGCGGTGGCCCCACTCCACCAGGCGGCAGCCGGGCGGGACATGGGCGGCGACCCCTTCGACGGCGCTCTCGCCGCCCCAGACGGCGATGGCGTCGGCGGGTGCGCACATCAGGCGCAGCCACTCCTGCCGGGAGGAGGAAAAACGCAGCACGACGACGCGGTCGGCGATGGCGCCGGTGAGGTCCAGGGCGGCGAGCTCGGCCAGCAGGTGCTGGGTGAGCAGGGTGTCGCCGCTGCTGGTCTTGAGGATGTTGACGTTGCCGGCGAGCAGGCCCTCGACGATGCTGAGTGGGGCGACGGTGGCTGCGTTGCCCGGGGTTATGTGGGCAACCAGGCCCACGGGGGCCCATGCCTCGTAGACGGTCTCCCGGGCGTCGGGGCGGTTCAGCCGGCCCGGTGCGGAGCCGCCGAGTTCGCGACGGAGCTTGCGGGTGAGCTCGGTCCGGCTGAGGTAGGCGGCGAGTTCGGTGAGGACGGCGGGGTCCTCGTCCTCGGGCAGGTGGCGGGCGAGCCGGGTGCGCACCGGGTGCTCTGGGGCGCGCAGGACGGTGGCCAGGGCGTCGCAGGCGGCCAGGACGGTCTCGGTCTCCAGTGGGGTGCTGAGGGCGGCCTCCACTGCGGTGGACAGGCCGGACAGACGGCGCCCGGCCTCCTCGTCGCCGATGAAGGCGCCCTGCCAGTAGTGGTGTTCGTGGGTTTCGGCGGCGTGGTGCACGGTCACGACATTCCTTTCATCAGTTCGGCGGCGGCCACCGCGCAGCTTCGGTTGCGATTCACCCCGGCGCGGCCGTGGACGGTGAACCAGTCGGTGGTCAGCTCGCATCCGCACGCGTCTCCGGGGTGCAGGGAGGCGAGGTCGCCCATGACGACGCTCTGCGCCGGTACGGAGGTGATGTAGGGCGAGACGAGGTGCAGGTAGCCGATCTCGCCGTACGGCAAGGGTTCGATGCCGCCTGCGTCGATGATGGTCCCTCGCGCGCCGCCGCCCCAGATGGTGGTCGGCTCGAGGATGTTCAGGTCGCCTGTGGTCGGGTCGGC
>NZ_JBEXRZ010000368.1:0-3649 GCF_040613325.1 Streptomyces sp. NPDC006283
GCACACCAACCAGGTCGGCCAGACCGGCAAGTCGGTCTCCCCGCAGCTGTACATCGCCTCCGGCATCTCCGGCGCGATCCAGCGCCCGGGGGCAGTGCCGTGCCGTAATGCAATACACAACCGGTAAATGCAATTCACCCGATGAATCCGCACCGCGGTTCGAAGAATGAGCCGCGTGGCATCCGAGTGACTTTTCGAAATGGCCGTCACAGAGTAGGTACCGGGCGGGAATCAATTCGTTACTAGTTCTGCAGAGGCGCATGCCTGCGAACAGACCGGCAGCGCAGCGCGAAGGTCGTGGCTGCGCATGGCGCCACTGCTGAGAGGATCGAAATGAAGCACATGAAGGCTGCAGCCGTTGTCGCGGGCATCATCATGGCTCTGGGCAGCGCCGCGCCCGCCGTGGCCGACTCGGGTGCCTACGGCTACACCGCCGACTCCCCCGGCCTGCTCTCCGGGAACCTCGTCCAGATCCCGATCCACGCCCCGATCCACGCCTGCGGGAACAGCATCAACGTGATCGGTCTGCTGAACCCGGCGGGCGGCACCTACTGCGGCAGCGCCTGACCCTCCGGACGGCGCCCTGCGGGCGCGGTCGGCAAGGCCCTGGAGAGCAAGCTTGCCTCCAGGGCCTTGCCATGCGTGCCATGCGTTGAGCCGTCAACTCATGCCCTGCGCTCCCGGATGCCGCACAAGCACCGGCACATCGCCTCAGGCGGAGGCGGGTTCACGACGTGCCGGCCTGGTGCCGATCACGACGGTGGCGTCCAGGTCGTCGCAGACCGCGACCTTCGCGTCGAGCCCGTGGCGGGTGAACGCGGCCATGGTGTGGGGGGTTTGCCGCTCGCTGGTCTCGATCAGCAGCGCACCACCCGGTGCGAGCCACCGCGCGGCCTGCGCCGTCACCCGCCGCTGGATGTCGATACCGTCGGCTCCGCCGTCGAGGGCCACCAGTGGTTCGTGCTCGCGAGCCTCTGGGGGCAGCAGGCCGATTTCGGCCGTGGGCACGTACGGGGCGTTGGCGATAAGTACATCGACACGGCCCGCCAGCCGGGCCGGGAGCGGATCGTAGAGATCCCCCTCGTACACCCGGCCGCCCACCGGTGCGACGTTGCGCCTGGCGCACCGGACCGCGGCGGGCTCGATGTCGGCGGCGTGCAGCTCACCGTCCCCGAGGGCGTGCAGCACCGCCGCCCCCAGGGCGCCCGAGCCGCAGCACAGGTCCACGACGACGGGGCGGGGCGGGGCGAGCTCGAGGGCCTGGGCGACGAGGAACTCGCTGCGGCGGCGGGGCACGAAGACCCCGGGATCGACCGTGACGCGCCTGCCATGGAAATCGGCCCAGCCGAGGACGTGCTCGAGGGGCAGGCCCATGACGCGGCGTTCGACCATGGCGGCGAGATCGTCGCGGTCGCGGGCGGTGGAGATCAGCAGATCCGCCTCGTCCTCCGCGAAGACACAACCTGCGGAGCGCAGGACGGAGATGAGAGACGCATGGGACGGATACAGCTCGGAGACCGACATGTAAGCCTTTCGGGGCGACCGACGAAGGGCGCCCTCGCGGTCACCTAGGGTCGGTCGACCGCACGGCTGCGCGAAGAGGGCACCCAGCCTGCTACTGCGGGAATGGGTCTCACCTCCTCGGTTGCCACGGCGCTGCCGGGACTGCACGGGGCAGGGACGGAGCGCTGCTCGGGCGGGCAACATTACCCGAAGGTGACGAGAGCAACACCCCTCTCGCAGGTGAGCGGATTCGCAGGTGGGCGGGGCTGATCGCGACGGTTTCGAAGGGAGGGAGGCACCCTCACCCCGGAGAGCAACAAACCGGACATTCGCCCCGTGCCCCTCCTGGCGCAAAACGCGAAGCGATCACCGTTGGGCGCCCGTAAGCTCACGGGCATGCAGGTGATCCAGTCCACGAAGCTCGCAAACGTCTGTTACGAAATCCGGGGCCCGGTCCTCGAGGAGGCGATGCGGCTCGAGGCAGCAGGTCATCGCATCCTCAAGCTCAACACCGGCAACCCGGCCGCCTTCGGGTTCGAGTGCCCGCCCGAGATCCTCGAGGACATCCTCCGTAACCTCGGCAGCGCCCACGGCTACGGCGACGCGAAGGGGCTGCTGTCCGCGCGGCGGGCGGTGATGCAGCACTACCAGACGAAGGGGATCGAGCTCGGCGTCGAGGACATCTACCTGGGCAACGGCGTCTCCGAGCTGATCCAGATGTCGATGCAGGCGCTGCTCGACGACGGCGACGAGGTGCTGGTGCCGGCGCCGGACTATCCGCTGTGGACGGCGTCCGTGTCGCTGTCCGGCGGGACCGCCGTGCACTACCGGTGCGACGAGCAGTCCGACTGGATGCCCGACCTGGCGGACATCGAGCGCAAGATCACCGACCGCACCAAGGCGATCGTGATCATCAACCCGAACAACCCCACCGGCGCCGTCTACGACGACGAGATGCTGCGCAGCCTCACCGAGATCGCCCGGCGCCACAATCTGGTCGTCTGCTCGGACGAGATCTACGACAAGATCCTCTACGACGGCGCCACGCACACCCCCACCGCCGCCATCGCCCCGGACCTGATGGTCCTCACCTTCAACGGGCTGTCCAAGAACTACCGGGTGGCCGGTTACCGGTCCGGCTGGATGGCGGTCTGCGGCCCGAAGGCGCACGCCTCCTCGTACATCGAGGGCCTGACGATCCTCGCCAACATGCGGCTGTGCGCCAATATGCCCTCGCAGCACGCGGTGGCCACGGCGCTGGGCGGCCGGCAGTCGATCGAGGACCTGGTGCTGCCCGGCGGGCGGATCCTCGAGCAGCGGGACGTCGCGTACGACCTGCTGACGCAGATCCCGGGCGTGACCTGCGTGAAGCCGAAGGGCGCGCTCTATCTCTTCCCGCGGCTCGACCCCAAGGTCTACAAGGTCAAGGACGACCGGCAGATGGTCCTGGATCTGCTGCGGGCCGAGAAGATCATGGTCGTGCACGGCACGGGGTTCAACTGGCCCGAGCCCGATCACTTCCGGATCGTGACGCTGCCCGCGGCGAAGGACCTCGCGGATGCCGTGACCCGGATCGGCACGTTCCTGGACGGGTACGGGCAGCCGTAGCACCGGTTCCCGACCGGACTCAACTTTAGACTCGTTCCAATGTAGGATGGTCTCCTGACTGTGAGCAGGAGGCCATCCCCATGTACGAGCCGATCCGCACCAAGTCGGTCCACTCGATGGCCGACGAGGCGCAGTACCCCCACCGCACCCGCGAGGAGGAGCTGGACATCCAGCTCGCCGGGCACCTCTCCGCCCTGCTGGCAGTGACGGACGAGCTCGGTCTCGACTCGGCCGCGGAAGCCGTCGCCGCGCAAATCTCGAGGCTGCGCGGCGCCCCGCCGGCCCGCCACGCAGGCCTCAGCGGCTCCGACCCCGCCACTCTGCACCGGCGTGCTCTCGCCCTCGCAGGCCGGGCCCTCGTCGTCGCCGCTTCGCGCGCCGACACCGCCGTCGCGATCCTCTCCGCCGAGCGGATGGACGCCCACACCGCCGCCCTCAAGGACCAGCACCTGGTCGGCGCCCCCTGACGGCCCTCACCCGCCCTGGCAGGCGCCACGACCTGCTGGGTGGCGACACTGGAGAACGTCCAGCCGAGTCC
>NZ_JBEXRZ010000369.1:0-3636 GCF_040613325.1 Streptomyces sp. NPDC006283
AACTGCGGCGGATAGTTCTTCATGACCACGAGATGTCCGTTCTCAGATCCTCAGGATCCAGTGTCTCGTGTGTCCAGGATCAAGGGGCAAGGCCCGGGATGTGTCTGTCCGGTTAGTGATCACTGATGCGATGTGGGACCGGATCGAGCCGCTGATGCCGGCCGATCCGGTACGTGGACGGCGGTGGGCCGACCACCGCCGAACTCTGGAAGCCATAGCGTGGAAGTACCGCACCTGCTCACCATGGCGCGACCTGCCAGAAGAGCTCGGCCCCTTTCAGACCGCGCACAAACGCCTGATCAGATGGGCCATGGCCCGGACTTGGCAACGGGTCTTCGCGGCGGTCCTCGCAGTGGCCGATGCTGATGACGATGAGCACGAAGGTCCATCTGGCCAGTGACAGCCGAGCAAGGCCTCTGTCCATCCACGTCACCGCGGGACAGGCCGGTGATGCGCCGGCCTTTGAGGCGGTCATGGCCGGAATCCGGATCCCGCGGAGCGGACTCGGCAGGCCGAGAACCCGCCCTGCGGTCGTCCTCGCGGATCGCGCCTACTCTTCCCGCGCCATTCGTGGGCACCTCCGTCGACGCGGCATCCGCGCGGTCATCCCGCAGCCCGCCGACCAGATCGGCCACCGTCTGCGGCGAGGCCGCGCCGGGGGCCGCCCGCCCGGCTTCGACGCCGAGACATACAAGGAGCGCAATGCCGTCGAGCGGTGCATCGCCAGGCTCAAGCAGTGGACGTGCATGATCAGGATGTCGTGGCTGTCGATCACCTCAGATATGCCCCCGGTCTCGATCGTGTCCGACCACGCGTCCAGGTTCCGGCCGAACCACTCCGGCAGCCCGCACGGCTCGCTCACTGCGTCCCAGAAGTCGTTGAGTGTCTCGATCAGCCGACCGCGCAGGTCAACGAGCAGCTCGCTTTCCGTCATTGCAGCAGACTAACCAGCCTCACCAGCAGTCACTCACCGGTCAAAGAGACAGGCTCTAGCCGTGTGGTGTCGCCGCCTGTTCGGCCTCGCCGGGCCACGGGTAGCAGTAGATGTGGGGATTGAGGCTGATCCTTTGGAGTGGACGCCCTGACTATGGATCTTGATGGTCCAGGGAGGGATGTCCAGGTGGGGCGCAAGTCTCCGTATTCGGAGGAGTTCAGGAAAGACGTGCTTGCGCTCTACCGCGCCGCGGCTGGCAAGCGGACGTACGCGGCGGTGGCGGCGGATCTCGGCGTCACCGCGGAGTCGCTGCGGACGTGGGTCCGCAAGGAGGATGCCCTGGCCGTGCCCGGACGGCGTGACGCGGGCGGGAGCGAGGCGGAGAACGCCCGGCTGCTCAAGGCCGAGAAGAAGTGGCACCTGGAGCGCGAGATCCTGCGCCGGGCAGCCGCCTCCTGCGCTCGGGAGGTGAAGTGAGCCCCTGCCGCTGGGACTCATCGCCGACAACCGCGCCGACACTTCGGCGTCAAGCGGATCTGCCGGCCGCTTGGGGCATCCCGCGCCTCGCCGTCGTGGCCCCGGTAGCGGGCGTCCACGCTTTCTGATCAACTTCAGTACGATCCCTTTGGCACCCCTGCGACTGCTGCGGGACCTGTCCTGTCTGTCTCGCAGCATGTGTCAGCGGCCTGACTCACCGCCTGCTTGACACCGCGTAGTACTGAAGGTCCTGTACGCGGGGAGTGGGCTGCACCGGATGGCGGGTCGTGACGGAGGCGACGGTGCGCCCCTCGCGATTGACCACGGCCTCGGTGCGGCCGGGGCTCAGGGCCATGGCTCGGGCGTACGGGCCGGCGGGAGCGACGTATGCATGGGGCACAGTGCCCACGCGCGCGGTGACGTTGGCGGGCGCGGTTAGGAAGGTGAGCACCTCCACCTGGTCGCGCGGGGGCGCGGTGCCCGGGCGGGGACGCATCAGCAGGGGATGCTGCGCGGTACTGGCGGCGGACGTGAACTGTACGCGAGAGGTGACGTACACGGTGTCGCGGACGATCCGAGGCCACGTCCCGGTCTTGAAGCGGGTGAGGTAGTAGGAGGAAATGTCCAGGTAGGTGTGGCCGTTGTGCAATGAGGGGGCGAACTGGCTGCCCTCCGAGTAGTCGTTCCAGGTGGTGAGCTGGACCCAGTCCGCGCCGCCGGAGATCGCGTGGTTCCAGGTCGACCGCAGAGTGGCGGTGTTGCCCGCCTCGTCGTAGACGCCCTGGTTGGGCCGGACGTCCTGCACCGACACGGCCTGCATCCACTTTTTGCCCAGGGAGTGGGCAAGCCGGATGTCGTCGGGGACACCGTCCTGCTGGACGTAGCTGCGGTTGCCCCAGGAAGAGAAGGCGTCACTGATCGGCGCGAACCGCTCGGCGTTCGCACGGAAGTCCAGGAAGACCGGGACGAGCGCGGTGCCGATTCCGTGGTCGCGCAGCCGGTCAATGACCTGGCTCCACCAGGCGGGGGACTGGGCCTCGGCCTTAAACGGGGAGACCGCGAGTCGCCCGTCCGTCAGGCGGTACGCGGACGGGGAAGCGCCGAGCAGGGCCAGTTGGTCGGCGAGGGCGCGCGGGTTGGTGGCCAGCGAGGTCATGTCCGGCATCAGTACGATGCGGAATTCTGGGTCGACGCGTTGCGCCGCGCGCAGCAGCAGGTCGACCCGCTCGCGGTTGGTGCCGGTCAGGGAGAGGATGTCGACGGTGAATCCGTCGATCCCGGCGTCCCGGGCGGTCCTCACTTCCTTTTCCAGGTTGGCGAGCTGCCAGTCGCCGCTGCTCGGCTGCACGGGCAGTGGCCGGTCCCGCAGCAGTCCGCCGTAAGCCGCGTGCTTACCCTTCTCACCGTGGGGCGTGAGGTAGTTACGGGCGTAGTAGTCGTGCGCGGCCGGCTCGTTTTCGAACGAGAGCGGGTAGGGCGGGAAGTAGTGCGCGAAGACCTGATGCGGGCTGCGGCGCAGCACATTGGCGGTCGGCAGGTCGAAGGGAAGCGCTGGGCTCGGCTGCCCGGCGGCGGGCTGCGGGTTGCGGGCTGGCTCGCCCTCGGTGGGCGCCGGGGTGCGCGGCCTGGTGGGGGGCGCGGTGGCGGTGGGCTGCGGGTTGCGGGCTGGCTCGCCCTCGGTGGGCGCCGGCGTGCGCGGCCAAGTGGGGGGCGCGGTGGGCTCCCAGAGCTGAGTTGGCTCGGTGGCGGGCGTGCTCGGTCGCGCGGCATGGGACGGGAGGGGCTGCGGGTGGCTGGACAGCCCGGCGTAGACGGCGGCCAGCCCGATCAGCAACAGGCCGAGCAGGGCGCCGAGTACAGCGTGTTTTCGGCCGCGCGACGGCTGAACACGACGCTTTGAATGGTCTCCCATTAATTTCTCCTCGGTGACCTGCCCTGCATGACCTCGCTCGTTAGTCGCCGGGGCGCGCCTGGTATGGCCGACCCTGTGCAGACTGTACCTGAGTTGTAGAGATGCGTTACGTCGCTATTCTAAAAACTGCTGTCAAGGCAGGGCAAATAAGCATGAGTACTGCTTCGTAGGGCTGGGGACTCTTGAAATGGGCGCACAGGCGTGCTGGTTCGGCTGGCGGGGGGTGTCTCTATGTCCTTCGTCAAGGACGTGGTGCCTGGTATGCGGGTGTTTGCGATAGTCATGCGGCGAGGGTGACGGTGGGGGTTCTGGA
>NZ_JBEXRZ010000370.1:0-3634 GCF_040613325.1 Streptomyces sp. NPDC006283
GCCCCGACCGGTTTCGACCGGTCGGGGCGCTCCGGCGTTGTCGTCAGATGTGTCCCGCGGGGCCGAGCAGCGCGGACGCCACCTGGAGCGGGGTTTCGGCCGGGGCGGTCGGCGGGACGGAACGGCATGTGAAGCCGAGGCGGGTCAGCGCTCGGGTCACTTCACCGGCGGTGAAGTCGCGCCGGTCCTGCCTGGTGATCACTTCCCCCACCTGCTTGACGGGGTAGTGACGGCGGCCGATGATCACGGACTCGCCCGTGATGGGTTCGGGCTTGATGCCCTTCATCGACTGCAGCACGTCGGCCTTGACGAAGTCGAAAGGGAAGCGGGCGATGACACAGCGCACAGGGCCTCAACAGGTTTCGGAGGAGGGGCGTGCGTGTGTACGCACGACCCGGGCTGGTTCAGCGGGACAGGGCGGTTCCCCCCGGGGCGCAAGCCAGGCCGCCGACGCGGACTTGGGGCCTGAACGGCCCCACTCCCTCCCCCCTGCCGTCCGGCTCGTCAGGCGACCCTGCCGGAGGCGGTGGCAGAGGTGGGGGAGGAGGAACGGCGCGCACGCGCGGGGCGGCTCCGCCTGCCTCGCGAGGACGCAGCGGCAGTCTTCTTGGGGCGCTCCACCGCCGGCGGGCTGATCACGACAGGAACGCCGGGGGGCGCCTGGGCGCCGGTGATACGGCTGAGTTCGGCTTCGCCCGAGCGGACGTGTGCGATGTGCGGGCTGATGCCGGCGTCCGTCATCAGCCGGGTCATCTCGCGGCGCTGGTTGGGCAGCACAAGGGTGACCACACTGCCGGACTCGCCGGCACGGGCGGTACGGCCCCCGCGGTGGAGGTAGTCCTTGTGGTCGCTGGGCGGGTCGATGTTGACCACCAGGTCGAGGTCGTCGACGTGGATGCCGCGGGCCGCGACATTGGTGGCGACGAGCACGGTGGCATGGCCGGTCTTGAACTGGGTCAGGGCGCGGTTGCGCTGCGGTTGCGACTTGCCGCCGTGCAGCGCCGAGGCGCGAACCCCGACGGCCAGAAGGTCTTTGGTCAGCCGGTCGACGGCGTGCTTGGTGTCCAGGAACATGATCACGCGGCCGTCGCGCGCCGCGATCTCGACGGTCGTGGCGTGCTTGTCGGCGCCGTGCACGTGCAGGAGGTGGTGCTCCATGGTGGTGACCGCACCGGCCGACGGGTCGACGGAGTGAACCACCGGGTCGGTCAGGTAGCGCCGGACGAGGCGGTCGACATTGCGGTCCAGCGTGGCGGAGAACAGCATCCGCTGCCCTTCGGGCCGCACCTGGTCGAGCAGGGCGGTGACCTGGGGCATGAAGCCCATGTCGGTCATCTGGTCCGCCTCGTCCAGGACCGTGACGGCCACCTGGTTCAGCCGGCAGTCGCCGCGGTCGATGAGGTCCTTCAGACGGCCCGGGGTGGCGATGACGACCTCGGCCCCGGCGCGCAGCGCGCCGGCCTGGCGGCCGATCGACATCCCGCCGACGGCCGTGGCCGTCCGCAGCTTCAGCGCCTTCGCGTAGGGCGTGAGCGCGTCGGTGAGCTGCTGGGCCAGCTCGCGCGTGGGGACGAGCACGAGGGCCAGAGGCCGACGGGCCTCGGCGCGCTGCCCTGCCGTGCGGGCCAGCAGTGCCAGCCCAAAGGCGAGGGTTTTCCCGGAGCCGGTACGGCCGCGCCCGAGGACGTCCCGGCCGGCCAGGGAGTTCGGCAGCGTGGCGGCCTGGATCGGGAACGGCGTGGTCACGCCGAGGCGCGTGAGCGTGTCCAGAATCTCGGCGGGCATGTCCAGTTCGCCGAAGCTCTCGGCTGCGGGGAGGGCCGGAGTGACGGTCACCGGCAGGGTGAACTCACCTTGCGGCCCGGAAGACCGGCGCTTGGGGCCGCCGGAGCGGCTGGGAACGCCGGAGCGCCCGTACGGACCTGAGCGGCCGGAGCCGGGGGCGCCGGAACGGCCACCCCTTTCGCTGGCGGAGCCGCCTGTACGGGTGCGGGAGTATCGGTCGTTCGTGCGGGATGTGCGGTTCATGCAGAACCTTCCTCGGTGCGGCGCGTACGAGGAATTCCCAGCGGAGAAGCCGCATGAAGAATCACAGGAACGGGCCGAAGAAAAGATGAGCGAGCGGGCCGGACCGTTTTCCGCCAATACAAAACATGAGGTAGGTCTTGCGATGACAGGAAAAGCTGGTCGGCGCGCGGGCGGGCCTACGGAATGACCCGAGCCCGGAAGCCCGTCCGGGGGCCGGCCGGGGATGATGCTCCCGGAAGCAGTGCACGGGAGTCGTGCAGCGATTTGAGGCGGAGCATCTGAGGCGAGCGGCTTCACAGGCCGTGCGGCCGGCTGCCGAAGCGGCATCCTCGGAGATCGTGCGCCCGCAGGCGGCGGAAGTCTCCAAAAAGCAACGAGCTGGGGCCCGCACCCCAAGGTGCGGGCCCCAGCTGCGTGGAACGCCTGGGCGTCAGAGAGACATCAGGCGGAAACGATGTTCTCCGCCTGCGGGCCCTTCTGGCCCTGCGTCAGGTCGAAGGAAACCTTCTGACCTTCCTGAAGCTCACGAAAGCCGGAAGAGGCGATGTTCGAGTAGTGGGCGAACACGTCGGGGCCGCCACCGTCCTGCTCGATGAATCCGAAACCCTTTTCCGCGTTGAACCACTTCACGGTGCCAGTAGCCATTTTATTTCTCCTTCGGGGCAGTACCCAAGGACTCGCGCTTTGCGAGCCCCGAGTCGCCGCAATGATTACCCCGCCCGGAGTGCACCGGAAATGCAAAAGCGCTCCGACCGGATCGTGAGAACCGGTAAGGGCACTTGAATTCTTTGGGAACCACAACTGCAACTGAGATCGACAGTAGCATGTCCTGATCGATCGTGCACAGCCTCTCCGTCGCTGCCGATAAAAGGATCGTCGAATCCATCTCGTCGCCTTCTGGATTTCTCCAGTAGCCGGATCAGATATTTTTCAGCGACGCGCCTCCACCGCACCGACCGGGCTGGTCGGCCCCGACAGGAAATCTGCGACGGGCGCGGCAGATTTCCCGGCGCGTCGGAGTTAGGGTTTCGGTACGGCGCCACGGCCCCACGCCGTGCTCGACGAGAGGTGTAAATGACTCCAGGTGTCCCGCAGAACGCCGACGACAGGTTCGGCGACGACGACTACCCGGCCTACACGATGGGCCGCGCGGCGGAGATGATCGGCACCACGCCGGCTTTTCTCCGCGCCTTGGGCGACGCCCGGCTCATCACTCCGCTGCGGTCGGAGGGCGGCCACCGCCGCTACTCCCGCTACCAGCTGCGCATCGCCGCCCGGGCCCGTGAACTCGTCGACCAGGGAACCCCGATCGAGGCCGCCTGCCGGATCATCATCCTCGAGGATCAACTCGACGAAGCCCTCCGCCTCAACGAAAAGCTGCGCCGGACCGGCTCCCAGTGAGCCGGGACCCGGCCGGTGGCGAGGGTCGGCCCCGCAGGGCGGACGGACGACGTGCCGTGGATGTGACCGCCCCGGCGGGGTCGGAACGGTAAATGGATTGGATCTTGCTCCGGATGGCGTAAGGTTGTGTTCACCGACGCGGGGTGGAGCAGCTCGGTAGCTCGCTGGGCTCATAACCCAGAGGTCGCAGGTTCAAATCCTGTCC
>NZ_JBEXRZ010000371.1:0-3620 GCF_040613325.1 Streptomyces sp. NPDC006283
CGCCCCCGCTGCCCGTACGTACGGCAAAGTAGTCGTCTGCCGCTTCAACGCTCACGGCAGGGGTGCGGTTACGCAAATCGGGCGGATGGGTGCCGACCGGGTTTCAGTGGAAGCAACCTCGACAAGACCGAGAACCGTCCCAGCGCCGTCGCGACGGAGGTCCATCGCGGCAGCGGCTCAAGGCGGTTGCCAAGCCCGTGGCCGCCGTCGTGGACGTTGCCCAGGCCGCGTAGCCGAGCCGCGTCATGTCCGATCCGCTGTCGAACCTTTCCCGCCTCGCCAAGCTGCGCATTCGTCGAGCAGTACCAGGAGTACCAGCTCAAGCGCACGCGGGAGACGATCGAGCGGCTCGAGCGGGAGGAAGAGGCGCAGCGCCGCCGGGGACGGACCGCGGCGGGAGCAGTCGTCGCGGAAGCTCGAGCCGAAACGCGCGCGCTCTACCTCCTCCAGACGTACGAAGAGCTCGACCGACGTCTGGGCCTCGACATGGCTGACGAAATTGAACGGGCCTTGATCGCGCGGAATGTCCTTGACCCCTGAAGAGGCCCTTGAGGGGCACCAGCAGTAACCGTTGTTCACTCTGAGGACTGCGCGGGACAGGGCAGTACGACGGGTTCAGCGCTCCGGGGCCCGGCCGTCTACAGCCCGGCTGCTGGGTCGTCGGTGGCCACCGTCCTCATCGGCCGGATGTGCGCGAGCACCTCGGCGTCCACCTCACGGCCGGCGCCCGCCGTTCGTCGACGGCCAGGCCCACGTGCTCGGTGTGCCCCGGTCGTGCTACAGCCGAGACCGGTCCAATCACGAACTGTGCGCCGGTGCGGTCGAACGGGCGAGGTACGCCAGACCGGCGATCATGCGGGCGTGTGCTTCCCGTGCGTACGGGCCCCGTCGCCCTGTGCTCCGTCTGCGGGCGGATGACCCCGTGCTACCGCGCGGACACCGCCTCGCCCCGGTGCCCGGAGTGTTCCCAGCGGCCTGAGGAGTGCAGCGGCTGCGGCCGGCGCCGACGCATCGTCACCTGGACCGCCGAGGGTCGAGCCCTTGTGCCGGTCGTGCCACGTCATCGTCAAGGCCTGCGCCCGGTGCGGCACGAGACACGCGTCAACACACGTCGGACCAGCGGCGATCCGGTGTGCGAGCCCTGTTACCGCAACGACCCCACCCGCAGGCAGCTGTGCCTGGGGTGCGGCACGATCGCGATTCCTGCCCGCCGCGGCCTGTGCGAAGCCTGTGCCGCACCCGACCGCCCGACCGCACCCGACTGCTTCGCATGATCCTCGTCGCCACCCACGTGCTGCCCGAACGGGACGAGCAACTCGCCGCGCTGAAACGCTGGGTCTCCCAGTTCCTCAGGAGCACCACCGATCCTGGCGAGCGCCGGCTCCTGCACGCCTTCGTCACTTTGCACTATCTGCGCCGCCTGCGCCGCAAGCACCACCCCGGCCGCCCTCTGTCGCCCTTCACCGCGGCCGACGTACGCTACTGCCTCGCCCAGTCGCCCAGTTCCTCCACTGGCTGCGCGAGCACGGTGCCCCGCATGCCACCTGCAGCCAGCACGACATCGACACCTAGCTCGCAGAGGGCACCGTGATGCGTTTCAAGGCCCGCAACTTGGTCCGGTGGGCCGCCCGCCACAACCACATCCGCCGCCCGGTCACCTTCCCGCCGATGCCAAGCGGTAGGCCGTACCGGGCGCTGCCCGACGACGCCGACCGCTGGCGCCTGGTCCGCCGCTTCCTGCACGACGACTCCATCACCGCTGTCGACCGCGTCGTCGGCCTCCTTGTCCTCCTCTACGGCCAGCCCCTCACCATGATTGCCAGTCTCACCACCGGCCAGATTCTCACCACCGGCGAAGGCATCCATCTCGCCCCCACCGCTGGACCAGCTCCTGATCCACCTCGCCGAAGACCGCGGCGGTGCCCTCGCGCTTGGCCTGAGCACCGACCACTCCTGGCTCCTGCCTGGCACCCACCCGGGCCGCCCCCGCCAACTGCACACCCGCCTCGCGTCCTACGGCCTGCCCTCTCGGCGCGGGCGCAACAGCGCACTGATCGACCTCGCAGCGCAGATGCCCCCGCCGTCCTCAGCGAGGTCCTCGGCGTCTCCATCGGAGCGGCCACGGGCTGGGCCGCCGCCACGGGCGGCCCCGGCGCGCAGTACGCCGCCGAACTCAGCCGCCGCTCGAAGAGGGGAGACCAGGGTCGGGATGCTTGCGGTGTCACTCTCGGAGAACGGAGGCCACGGCGTGAGTGATTAGCGCCTCTGTGTGTCAAGCGGCTGCGGCGAGTTGTGTTCTCTGGTCACGTTTTCATGATTCGGTAGACGACGTTGGACAAGCGGCGCTTGAGTGCCCGACGGTGAACGACTCAGCGGTGTGTACGGCGGTGATCCTGCCGGGGTGACCGCCGTAGTGCTGCATGGCGCAGGCACCAGCAGTACTGAACGATTGTTCCGCTGGTGCGGGAGTTCGTGGCCCATGGCTGTCGAGGGGTCGCCTTCGACTTCTCCGGGCACGGCGAAAGCGCCGGCAAACTGAGGGAGTTAAGCCTGCGGCGACGGTTCGAGCAGGCTGTCGCGGCGATCGACGCGTACTCGGGGGCAGACGGGCCGCTGGTCGTGGTGGGATTCAGCATGAGCGGGCAGATGGTGGCCGATCTCTTCCGGCATTACGGGGATCGAGTGACACAACCCCAGATCATCTCTTCGATCTCAGTCCTCTTGTCCCGCGAGGATACGATCGGCGGCGTAGTGCGGGCAGGACAGCAGATGCCACGTCACCGTCAGGCCGTGAGCGGTCGCCGCGATGGTGCGGGCCTGGCCGTTGCCCTGACCGGCCTCGCAGTGCGCACACAGGAGGGTCTGGGTCTGCAGGCTTAGCCTGTCCTGCTCGGGGTGAGGGTCGTCAGCCGCTCTGGGGTCGGGCCAGCGGCCGAACGGCCCGATGTCACCAGGGCCTGTGGCACCGAACGCGGCGGGCCCCTTCGTTCGAGTCGGCGGTAACGGGATCATGCTTTGCTCCCTCGTTGCTGACTTGCTCGGTCAGCAGTTCCAACATCCGTAGTCGCCCCGTCGAGCACGCGCACACTGCTGACCTGATGCACCGCAGCCGGCCGCGACTTTCACGAGAATCGTTTCATGCAGTGAGAGTGGCATAGCCCGCGGCGGCAGCGACTGGCTAATTCTTGAGAGACTGCCTGCGATCTCTCGTTTTCGGGGCAGTGGTGTGAGAGGCAGTCGGGTGTTGGTGTGTTGTTGCTGGTAGAGGGCTGTTTTCAGGGGCCGGGGCCACTGAAAAGGGGTGAGAGATCGGTGAAGGATCGCTGTCCCGGGGGTTTATCGCATGTGGGGTGACGCTGTCTCAGTTTCGTGGGTTCTGATCCACCGGCCGGTCGCGGGTTGGTGTGATCGGCGGGTGGATCCAGAAGCGCGGGACCCGGCCTCGGCGGGGACGGGTGCTGGTTCGGACGCTGCTTTGCCGGCTGTGTCGGTTCGGGCGTTGCGGGGACCGGCGGTACACGCCGCCTGTTACGACCTCGTGCGTGATTAGCGGTGACGGCGGCTGACCTGGGTCGTTGGTCTGTGTGTGGTGGGGGTTGAAGCACGCAGGTTGATCATGT
>NZ_JBEXRZ010000372.1:0-3614 GCF_040613325.1 Streptomyces sp. NPDC006283
CGCACAGCATGATAAAGGGGCTCCCCTATGACGGCGGCCCGTACCTGATCTCCGCCCGGGGTCACTCCCAGTGGGTCCGCAACCTCCGGGCGGCGGGCGGCGGACAACTCCAAGTCGGCCGCAGGACGCAGCGGTTCACAGCCGTGGAACTGCCCGACGAGCAGAAGCCGGAACTGCTGCGCACCTATCTCGAGCGCTGGGGGTGGGAGGTCGGCCGGTTCTTCGGCGACGTCAACGCCAAGTCGACCGACGAGGAGTTGCTCGCCGCGGCCCACAAGCACCCGGTCTTCCGCATCACCGTCACCCGGTGACGAGGGGACCCGACGTGCCCACGGGGCCCGGCGCGCCCATGTGACAGAACACGCCTCGGGACCCGGCGCGCGCGACCATCCCGGTGCGCCCGACCGGCCCGACGCACCGCGCGACAAAACGTGCCCGACCGACCCGACGCGCCCCGGGACAGAACGCGCCCGCCGCGCATCCGAACGCCGCCCGCCCGACCCGTCCCGCGCGGTCCCGCGGGACTCCCACCCGTTCCGCCCGCCGGGCGACCGCGCTACGCCCGCTTGTCCAGCATGTCCAGCGCCCGCCGCGCCAACGGGTAGGTACGCACCAAACCCGCCAACGTCGTCGACCCGCGAGTGATGTCCGCGAAGGCCTTCCACGCGGGCCGGAATCCCGTGAGCACGGCGTGCAGCAGCCCCGGCCTGCGCTCGAAGACGGCGAGCATGCGCCGCCCGACCGCCATTTCGACACCCAGCCCGGACTTGACGGCGAACGCGTAGTTCAACGCCTGCCGGCGCGCGTCGACGGCGTCGTGGGCCTCGGCGATCCGTACCGCCCACTCCCCCGCCAGCCTGCCGGAGCGCAGGGCGAAGGAGATGCCCTCCCTGGTCCACGGCTCGAGGAGCCCGGCCGCGTCGCCGCACACCAGCACCCGGCCCCGCGACAGCGGCGAGTCGTCGCTGCGGCAGCGCGTCAGATGGCCGGACGAGACGGCGGGCTCGAAGCCGGCGAGCCCCAGCCGGGCGATGAAGTCCTCCAGATACCGCTTGGTGGCGGCGCCTTCGCCGCGTGCCGAGATCACACCGACGGTCAGCGTCTGCCCCTTGGGGAACACCCAGCCGTAACTGCCGGGCATCGGGCCCCAGTCGATGAGCACCCTGCCCTCCCAGTCCTCCGCGACCGTCGCGGGGACCGGAATCTCGGCCTCCAGACCCAGATCCACCTGGTCGAGCTTCACACCGACATGAGCGCCTATCCGGCCGGCGCTGCCGTCAGCGCCGACGACCGCGCGGGTCAGGATCGTCTCCCCGTCGGAGAGCACCACGGCGACCGTACGCCGGTCCGGCACGGCGGGCCCGTGCTGTTCGACACGGGAGACGGTCGCGCCGGTGCGCAGCACCGCCCCCGCCTTCTGTGCCTGTTCGACGAGGCCGGCGTCGAAGTCGGGCCGGTTGATGAGCCCGAAGAGCATCCGCTTGGAGCGCCGGGTGCGTGCGAGCCTGCCGTTGAGCGAGAAGGTGACGGCATGCACCCTGTCGCGCAGCGGCAGCTCGAAGCCGGGCGGAAGACTGTCGCGCGACGGTCCGATGATTCCGCCGCCGCAGGTCTTGTAACGGGGCAGTTCGGCCTTCTCCAGAAGGAGCACTCTGCGGCCGGTCACCGCCGCCGCATACGCCGCCGATGCCCCCGCGGGGCCTCCGCCGACCACGACGACGTCCCAGACGTGGTCGCCAAGCTCTTTTGCCGCCTCTGCTCCGGTGGCATCGTTCTCGCTGCTCACGATGTACTTCTGCTCCCGATCCGACCTGTGGCCCAAGCTCTCGACGGCATCCTACGGCGCGGTCGTGTCCCACCCGTTGTGGGAGGATCGACCACACATTCGCCGTACACACATCGCACAACGACGTGCCCCCGAGGAGCGTGCCCATGACCGCCGTACCGATCGCCGAGACCGTCGCGTCACTGCTGCCCCGCGCCCGGGCGGAGCTGACGGAACTGGTGGCGTTCCGATCGGTGGCGGACCCGGCGCAGTTCCCCAAGAGCGAGTGCGAGGCCGCGGCGGCCTGGGTGGCGCGGGCGCTCGGGGCGGAGGGGTTCACGGACGTGGCCGTCCTCGACACCCCGGACGGTACCCAGTCCGTCTACGGCTTCCTGCCCGGCCCGGCCGGCGCGCCGACCGTGCTGCTGTACGCGCACTACGACGTGCAGCCCCCGCTGGACGAGGCGGCCTGGCTCTCCCCGCCGTTCGAGCTCACCGAACGCGACGGCCGCTGGTACGGACGCGGTGCCGCCGACTGCAAGGGCGGGTTCATCATGCACCTGCTCGCGCTGCGCGCCCTCAAGGCCAACGGCGGAGTGCCCGTGAACATCAAGGTCATCGTCGAGGGCTCGGAGGAACAGGGCACGGGCGGTCTCGAGCAGTACGCGGAGGCTCACCCCGATCTGCTGACCGCGGACGCCGTCGTGATCGGCGACACCGGCAACTTCCGGGTCGGGCTGCCGACGGTGACGGCCAGTCTGCGGGGCATGACACTGCTGCGGGTCCGGATCGACACCCTCGAGGGCAATCTGCACTCCGGGCAGTTCGGTGGTGCCGCACCCGACGCGCTGGCCGCCCTGATCCGCGTGCTCGACTCATTGCGTGCCGAGGACGGCTCGACGACCGTCGACGGGCTGGCCGCCGACGCGACCTGGGACGGAATCGCCTACCCGGAAGAGGAGTTCCGCAGGGACGCCAAGGTCCTCGACGGTGTGGGGCTGATCGGAGAAGGCTCGGTCGCGGACCGCATCTGGGCACGGCCCGCCGTCACCGTGCTCGGCATCGACTGCCCGCCCGTGGTGGGCGCGACACCTTCGGTCCAGGCGGGCGCGCGTGCGCTGATCAGCCTTCGGGTGCCGCCGGGCCAGGACGCGGCCGAGGCGACCAAGCTCCTGGCCGCACACCTGGAGGCGCACACGCCCTGGGGCGCGCGGGTGGCGGTGGAGCAGATCGGCCAGGGCCAGGCCTTCCAGGCGGATGTGACGAGCCCCGCGTACACGTCGATGGCGGCTGCGATGCGGGTGGCGTACCCGGGCGAGGAGATGCAGGCCTCCGGCATGGGCGGCTCGATCCCGCTGTGCAACACGCTCGCCGCCCTGTACCCGCAGGCGGAGATCCTGCTGATCGGTCTGAGCGAACCCGAGGCGCAGATCCACGCAGTGAACGAGAGCGTGTCGCCCGAGGAGCTGGAGCGGATGTCGGTCACCGAGGCGCTGTTCCTGGCCAACTACGCGGAGTCCAAGCGCCGCTGAGCGCTCGGCCGCGCAGATCCCCCACGGCCCCGCTCCGGGCGGCGCGTCCGTACGACGCGCCGCCCGGAGGCGGGCGGGTCCGCAGGCGGGCCCCGGACCCCGGAGCGGTCCGCGCCGGCCGGTCCGCAGGCCCGCCCTGACCGTGGGCGAGCCGGCTCGTGGTCAGGGCCGGTTCGTAGTCGGGCCCGGGCACCCGGACCGTGGAGGCGGTCCGCGCGAGACCGCTGCGCGCGTGCGGCATCACCGCGGGCACGCCCGACCCGGACGGCGGCTCCATCGGCCGCTTCGAGAGCGGTGAGCCCGACGGGCAGCTGTGG
>NZ_JBEXRZ010000373.1:0-3609 GCF_040613325.1 Streptomyces sp. NPDC006283
ATCCAACCGGCTTACCTCGACGATCACCAACCGTCAGCCCCTACGACAAGACGACTTCAACGTCAGTAACCGAACTAACTCAGCTGTCTTCGCAGGTCAGACCGGGTATCTGCTAGCTTCCCGGGGTGTTTGATGAGCAGCGGTCCGGAAGGGACCTGAGGAACTTTGTCCTGCCTGAGTTAGGCCAGTTGCTGAAGACGGGAGATCCCTGGGAGCCGTACAGGGTGCTGGATGGACGCGGGAGGCCGGTCGAGCCCGCTGCGCTCTACCTCAAGGAGCTGATGGCGAGGAACAGCTCGCCGTTGACGCCACGTTCGTACGGCATGGATCTGCTGCGCTGGTTCCGGTTCTTATGGGCGCTCGGGATCGAGTGGGACCGTGCGACCCGGGAAGATGCCCGGGACTTCATGTTGTGGATGAAGGTGGCGGACAAGCCGAAACGTGTCCATTGGCGCCATCGCGGCAGGGCTCTCTCCAAGGTCCCGCCGCCTCGCAGCGACAGGCCGGCACCGGGGACGCCGAATCCGGTGACGGGTAAACCCACGGTCGGGACCAAGTACTCACCGGCAACCCGTGCTCATTGCGAGACGGTGCTGCGGGAGTTCTACAACTTCCATCTGGATGAAAACACCGGTTCGTTGCTGGTGAACCCCTTCCCGTTGGTCCGTGGGCGCCGCTTGTCCCAGCTCGGGACACAGCGTGATGGTGGGAAGAAGCACCGGAACCGACGCACGGGCCTGTACCGGCCAACCGTTCCGCAGCGGGTCCCACGGCGGATTCCCGACGAGATGTACACCAAGGTCTTCGCCGGGCTCCGTTCTCATCGTGACCGCGCCTTGCTGGCCTTCTGGGTCGCCACTGGCGCCCGAGCCGAGGAGCTACTCACGGTCAAGCAGGGCGGCGCGGTCGTCGGCGAGCAGACCGTCAGTGTGATCCGCAAGGGCACCCGCGACTACCAGGACCTGGCCGCCACCCCGGACGCGTTCGTCTGGCTGCGGCTCTACCAAGAGTCCGCCTGGAAGAAAGGCGTCCCTCGGGGCCGCCATCATCCGCTGTGGTGGACGCTGCGGCGCCCATGGCGGCCGCTGGAGTACGACGCGGCACGCATGATGTTCAACCGCGCCAACGATCTCCTGGGCGCCAACTGGACCCTTCACGATCTGCGGCACACGGCGACGTTCCTCATGCTCGATGACCCGAACATGCCGCCGGTTTACGTGCAGAAGATCCTCGGCCACAAGTACCTGTCGACCCTGGACATCTACAACCGTCCGACCAGGAACGACGTCATCAGAGCCGGCCTTGCCCACCACGCCCGCCAGGAGAAGCGACGCGAGGAGACTCCTGTGCCTGTTGACGAGCCGTCCTACAACCCCGACTCCTTGTCCATCCTCTTCGGCCGGGACGCGTCATGACGAGCACTGCGACCCACATCGGCTCGAGCTTCGTTCCGCGGGTCACAAGCATGGTGGGCGCCGAAGCGCTCACGCTGATGAACCGATTCCCGCATCGGGAAAGACCAAGCACGTGGGAAGCGACCTCGATCACTCGTGAAGAGGTCCTTGAGCGGCTGGCTCGCCCACCGCTACGAGTTGTGGAACCCAGCGCCCAGGCGAATCGGATGTTCGGGGCACGCCTCCTGCTCGACTGGCTGATGACCTTTCCGGGAGAAACCTGGCAGCAGCGGTGGCAGAGGAGCCCTGCGCACGGCCAACACATTGCGTCGCAGGGGTGGAGGGATGACTTCGCAGCCTGGGCCCGCCCGGAAGGGCGAGTATCTCGCCGTGAAACGCTCCTCGTCGGTGTGCTGGCGCTGCTCTGCGCGGATGCCGTCAGACCCGACCCGGAATACCTCATCGGGTCAAGATCGCGGCATCTTCGGCCGGCGCTGGAGACCACACGCGACCCCGAGGGGTTCGCTCGTTTGAGGGCTTCACTGCCGACCAACATCTCGGCTGCGAATATCTCGTCCGGGCTGAAGACCATTGCGGAGATCATGGCTTGCCATGGCGGCACTATCGAGGACATCGTCGTCGGGGACCTGCTGCTCTGGCAAAGCAAGAATCCGAGCAACAGCAATGGACGGATCCAGCTCGCCTATACCTGGCTACGCGACTTGGGTCTCTTTCCAGCAGACGCACCGCACACGCTGTTCCGGATCTCGAACCGTACCGGGCAACTCACCCCGGCAGACCTTGTCGACCGCTACGAACTGCAGTGCCGTCCGATCCGCGATCTCTTGGTCGCCTACCTCTCCCATCGGTCCGTAGGGCTCGACTTCACGACGCTGCAGGCGCTCACGATCTCGCTGGCGCTTCGGTTCTGGGGCGACCTGGAGCGGCATCATCCGGGCATCGACTCTCTTCGGCTTCCTGCCGAGGTGATCACTGCTTGGAAGGTCCGCCTGGCCACGAAGACCGTCCGCAAGCGTCTGCCCGACGGATCATTTCGTGATTTCACAGAGCCACGCCGAGGTGCGATCGGGATCAAAACCCAGGTCAGAGCCTTCTACCTGGACCTGGCGGAGTGGGCAGTGGAGGACCCCGGCCAGTGGGCCGCCTGGGTGGCGCCCTGCCCGATCAGCGAAGCCGAGTGCTCGGGAAGAAAGGCTGAGAAGCAGCTCAAGGCCCGCATGGACCAACGTACTCGCGAGCGCCTGCCGGCCCTGCCCACGCTGGTGAAGACGGCTCACCGCCTGTTGAAAGAGGCCACGATGCGTCTCGATGCACTCAACGCTGCCCCACTCGGTTCGGATTTCAGCGTGCTTGGTGAGACGTTCAGGGTTCCGCGCTTCAGCAAGTGCGCTGACGGGCGCCCGATTCATGCTTGGGATGCGAAGGGCACCCGGCGCTCATTCGCGGGTGAGGAGCGCAGCGCATTCTGGGCGTGGGCTGCCATCGAGATCTTGCGGCACACCGGCATCCGCATCGAGGAACTCCTCGAGCTGGGGCATCACAGCATCGTCAGCTACAAGCTGCCCACCACCGGTCAGACCGTTCCGCTCTTGCAGATCGCCCCGTCGAAGACGGACCAAGAGCGACTTGTCTTGGTCACGCCGGAGCTGGCGGACGTGTTGAGTACGGTCGTCTCTCGAGTCCGAGGATCGGACGGGAGAGTTCCCGTTGTTCGTAGTTATGACCACTACGAACGGGTCTGGAACCCGCCGATGCCTCTCCTGTTCCAGGATCGCTCCAGTGGGTACCTGCGTCCGCTGTCGCCAGCGTCGATCCGTCGGGGACTCGACGTCACCTTGTTGGCCTCAGGTCTGACGGACAGCGCGGGTGCCCCCCTCATCTTTCAGCCCCACGACTTCCGCCGGATCTTCATCACGGACTCCATCCTCAACGGCCTGCCACCTCACATCGCCCAGGTCATCGCTGGTCACGACCACATCGGAACGACGATGGGATACGCCGCGATCTACCCCACTGATGCCATCGAAGCACATCGAGCGTTCATCGCCCGGCGCCGGGCTCTGCGACCTGCCGATGAATACCGCACCGTCACTCCTGAGGAATGGGGAGAGTTTCTCGGGCACTTTGAGCGCCGCAAGCTCGCCCTGGGCGACTGCGGCCGCGCATACGGAACTGACTGTGCTCACGAACACGC
>NZ_JBEXRZ010000374.1:0-3607 GCF_040613325.1 Streptomyces sp. NPDC006283
CTGGAGCTGCACCGGATTCGAGGACCGCCAGCTGAAGGACAAGTACCCGATCTGCCCCGAGGGCAGCCAGGTCGTGCGCAGCTTCAAGTTCCAGAACTGCTGGGACGGCCAGAACACCGACAGCGCCAACCACCGCACCCATGTGGCCTTCGCCGACGCCAACGGCAACTGCCCGAACGGTTTCCGGGCCATCCCGCGGCTGGTGCAGCGGATCGTCTACGACGTGCCGCCGCCGGTCTTCGACGGGCAGAACTCCTCGGTCTTCGCGGTCGACTCCTTCCCCGAGCAGCTGCACAAGCCCATCACCGACCACGGCGACTTCATCAACGTCTTCGACGAGAACCTGATGGACGAGATGGTCGACTGCATCAACGACGGCCGTCGATGCGGACCCGACGACCCGGCGGACGCTCCGGCCGAGGGTGGGCAGGAGCCGTCGGAACCGGGAACGGAGCCCACCGCTCCCGGTCGCCCCGGCGCACCCGACGCGGATGACCCGAAGCCCACCGCGCCCGGCGCCGACGGACAGCAGCCCACCACCCCACCTGCCAGGCCGGGCGCCGGTCCCCGCCCCGACGTCGCAGACACGTACGAGCCCGCAGAGGCGGCCGGGCCGAACGTCGCTGAGTCCCCGCAACAGGCCCGTCCGACGTCCGGCACACCCGGAGCACCGGCGACTCCCGGCGGTCGGCCCGGCCCCGAAGTGCTGACCGACGCGACCGCCGACGCGGTGCCGTCCGCTGACGACGGGGCCACTGCGGACCGGGCGGACAAGCCGGAAGTCACGGCCGGCACGAATGAAGCAGCGCCCTCCACCGGGGCCAACGCTCAGGACCGCGAACCGAAGGCCCCCGTGGCGAACAACGGTTCCCGGCCGCAGGACGATCAGGCCGCGCCGGACGGCCAGGCTGCGCCGGACGGCCAGGCTGCGCAGGGGGGACTGGCAGCCACCGGCACCCAGCTGTGGCCGTCCGCCGCCGGTGCGGTACTCGTCGTCACAGGGGTCGCGCTGCTCCGGAGGCGCACCGGCCGCGAGGTCACCGGTCGGCGGTGACCGGCCTCGCCTCTTCGGCCGGGACTCAGTCCCGGCCGAAGAGCTGGCCCGACCGTACGCGCGCCCGACCGTACGCGGGCCGGGCCCGCCCGGGTGCGGGCGGTGCGGTCCTGTGTGAGGCTGGCCGCGCAATTTCCGTCATCAGTGGCGAGGGAGTCGGTCGTGAACCAGCTCGGAGACAAGCCGGAAGAGGTCCGCAAGCGGCTCGAGGAGGAGAAGGACCAGAAGAGGAACAGCCGGCACGGCGGTGAGAAGACGGGGGCCGCGGAACGGACCGACGAGGCCGGTGAGCCCGGCCTCTCCGACGAGCAAGCGTCGGGGAGCGACGACCAGAACCCCCTGTGAGCGGGTCCCAGGAGCGGTCGATCTGCTGGGCACCGTGCCCAATCCAGGTCAGCTGTCGGGAGGTGCTGTGCGGCGCAGGTAGGCGTTGACCTCGGCTTCGGCGTTGCCCTCCTCGCCGCGCCCCGCGAGGCCTTCACCGACGGTGGCGCCCGGCAAGGACGGGCAGGACCGGTCTTGCGCCCGCCGGTCGTAGCTGGTCGTGCGGGGCGCTGTGCCGGTGGGTCACGTTGAAGCCCTTACCGGGGGCCGGACGGTGACCGACCAGGGCGACCAGGGGGCGCCCTGGTCGGAGGCTTCCCGGGGACGCCACGCCTGGCGCGGCGTACGCTCGTCCGGAGGGGACTCGTTGTCGACATCGTCGAGGTGGGCGGCAGGGCTACCGGGGACGGGTCGGAGCGCAGCGTCCATCGTCATCCATCGATTCATCCGGGCAGCTCGTGCTCCCCGCCTGCTTCCAGCGGCTTCCCCGGCCCATCCGACCCGGACGTGACCGCGGGAGGACCGGACCCATGACCGCGCTCGGTGACCTGATCGAGATCGACGACGAGACCGTGCTGGTCCTCGGGCAGGGACTCGATGTCGAGCACGATCAGCCGGACGTCGCCAACGCTCTCGTACACCGGGTCGGCGACACCCTGGTGCTTGTCGACACCGGCGCCACCACGGCCTTCCGCGCCGCACTGCGGGGGGCGACCGGCCGAGTCGGGCACTGGTCCCGAGCACTGGTGCTGACTACGCACGGACATCCTGATCACGTCGCCAACAACGACCTGGCCGACGAGCTGGGAGTGCCGGTCGAGCACTACGTGCCCGCCCCTGACCTCGACCAGATGCGGGACCCGGCGTCGTACTGGGTGCCGTCCTTCGACCGCATCGCCGGGTTGGTGCCGCTGCCCGCAGCCGCACTGGCCGCCAACAAGGTGGTGTCGCTCTTCCAGCCGTTTCGGCCCTTCGGGGCGACGACCCGAACCTACGAGGAACGACCGCCGGAACGGATCCGGATCGGCTCGCTGCGCTTCACCGGCTGGACCTTCGCCGACGGCGCGGTCCGCGTACTGCGCAGCCAGGGCCACTGCGCCGGGCATGTGATCGTGCACCTGAGGGACTGCGGCGTCCTCCACCTGTCCGACGAGGGCAACGGACCCTGCGGTGCGATGGCCGACGCCGACCAGCTCAAGATCCAGACCACGCTCGGCGCCGTCGCTCTTCTCTTCGAGGAGGGAGAAGCCGCACTCCTCACCGACGGGCACACCTTCGCCGTGCGCCGTGGCGCTGGGGTGTCGTCCTACCTGGACGGGCTGCTGGAGCAGGCCACCGCCCTGCAGGAGGCGGCGCTCAGGCTGACCACTGAGAGCAGGCAGGTTCGGCCGAGCGCGTTCACCACCCGATACGCGGGGACCATCGCCGAACTGGGCGTCGGCGGCGCCAACCCGAATGCGATGTTCACCGCCATGATGGCGGTCAACCAGCTACGCGAACTCGGGCTACGGCCGGAGTCCGGCGGCGTCGACGCGCCCTGGTCCCGACCCACGCTCGTAAACCCCGCGCCGATTCCCTCGCGGCCTGGCTTTGGTGGCGGCGGCAGTCGCGACGATTCGCTGGAAGCTGAGAAGCAGTGAAGCGATATCCAGCGTGCCAGTCCTCTTCGTCTGCGTATTCGGCGTGCTGCCTGACCGCTTCACTCCTTCGCCTTGAACCGGGTGTTCCGAGTGGTGAAGAGGGTGAGGGCCGTGTAGCGTCGACGACAGCTGTCATGGTTCCGAAGTACCGGTCGCCCGTGAGCGCGAGTTCGCGGGCGTTTTGCTGTTCAAAGCCTCTGAGGACCAAGGCGATCACCTCCGGCTCCCGCACGGTGCGGGAACCGATTTCCAGTCCCCCTTGGAGGGCAAATGGCCAGCGGAACCGTCAAGTGGTTCAACTCGGAAAAGGGCTTCGGCTTCATCGAGCAGGACGGCGGAGGCCCGGACGTCTTCGCACACTACTCGAACATCGCAAGCTCTGGCTTCCGTGAGCTCCAGGAAGGCCAGAAGGTGAACTTCGACGTCGTCCAGGGCCAGAAGGGCCCGCAGGCGGAGAACATCACCCCCGCCTGACCCGCTTCGGCGCGACGCCCGCCCCGCTCAGTCGGGGCGGGCGTGGGCGTTCCGCGGCACGAGCCAACAGGCACGGCTTGGCTGCCCGAGAAAAAGCAGTGCCCGCGGGACCTTC
>NZ_JBEXRZ010000375.1:0-3580 GCF_040613325.1 Streptomyces sp. NPDC006283
CTGCCTCACGCACCCTCTTCCCCTCCCCCACCCTCTCCCCATCTGTACCCGGACGCTGGTGGCGGCGTCCGTGAACCCCGCCCCCACCCCGAGCGACGGCGGTTGGCAGACGCGGGCCGTACGCTCCAGGCGCCCGGAGGGGAGCATGACGGCCCCGTCCGGGGGTCCATGTCCAGGTGCCCCGTGCCGAAGCGGCGGATCTTGCTGGCGATGTACGGGGTGATGGTGGCCAGGTCGACCGGGTCGATCTCCCTGCCCGCGTCGATGAGGTCGTTGACGACCTTCGTGATGTCTACGGCCGTATGGAAGGTCAGGCAGTTCGCCAGAAGTTCGTTGAATTTGATGATCTTTTCCTGGTCCTCCGGGTCGTTGTTGGCGAGGAGGCCGGAGGCGATCATGAGCCAGTTGCTGAACTTGCGGAACGCTTCGGTCTTGTTTGTCATAGATTAGATCGAATCGCGCAGCTCGGGTTCCGACAGGTAGCGAAGGAGCCCGGCCAGCCGCGAACCTCGCACGGGTGTGGGGCCGATGTCGTCGAAGGAGCGGCCGCCGAAGGGGCGGACCTGGCCGCGGGGGATGCGGACGGCGGCCGGGATCAGCGTCTGGACGACGATGCGGGCCGCGAGGGTGGCCGTTCGGTCATGGCCGGCCGCGTGATGCAGCAGTGCACGCAGGACGGCATCAGCCAGCTCGTCGGTCAGGTACGCCTGCCGGGTCGGAGCGCCGGGAGCAGCTGCGCGGGGTCGATGCTGCACACTCAGGAATCGGTCACGGCGCAGCCGTGACTAGTGGGGGCCGGGTCGTCATGGCCGATGACCGATGATGGCCGGATCGGACATCGGTGCAGGGGCCGCCGGGATCGGTCACACCCCGGCGGTCATCGGTCAGTGCCGTCGGTCATGGTCCGTCGGTTATCCGGGATTCGGTCACGGCCTACGGGGCGATGACATCGCGATGGTCGATGACCGGGCACGGGCAGGACGCTGTTGGTTAATCCGACCCGTCGCTCACCCGGCGGGCCTGAAGGCTGCGAAGTGCGCGGTTCTGGTCCCCGCCCGCGGCGTTAAGCCAGGCATCGCTGCGGGTGAGGTTGACGGCCGCGCGGTCAGCTGATGTTGGAGGCTTGTCTTGGCCATTCCGCGGTAGCGGGATCTGCGGAGGCCGAAGCCCAGGACGGCTTGTGCAATGGTTCCCTCGACGCCAGCGCGAAGTCGGTACCGCTTCTTCCATTCGTCGGTCTGCTGGGCGGGAACGCGCTTTGACGATCGCTCCGTGTTCCTCCTGGTGACGAACCTTGAGTTCGCGCCGCGAAACCTTTGGCGAGCTGATGCACGCGATGCGCGCCGGGCACGGTTGGCAGTCGTTCCTGGATGGAGAACCACATGCGGATGACCGGGATCCCTTGGGGCGGTCACCACCTGTAGGTTCACCCCGTGTCGGCGGTGCTTTCCGGAATAGTCCGCTCGGCCGTCGCCGGTCCGGTCGCATTCGGCGAGTGTCCCGTCCAGTAGGAGACAGCGGGCATCGGCCGATCTCAGGGCCGCCGTCAGACCAGGCGCAAGTCCAGCCAGGTGACCGGTCACGGCGTGAACGTAGGCGTGGGCGGTGCCCAGGCTGATACCGAAGCCCGCCACGAGCTGCCGCAGAGTGTCGTTCTTCCGCAAATACACCAGTGTGACCAAGGCACGCTCAGACGGGGAAAGCCGACAACGCCGGTCACCTTCCCGGTGACGATCAGCATCGTGACCCACTCCCCCAGGGCACGCGGGACCTCGAGTACGGCACGACCACGAGGCCCCCGAGTTTAAGAGCTGCGGACCTCAGACATCCCGCTCAACAACTCGAGGCCCCACCCGATACACCACCCCGGCCATCACCCGATCAGTGGCCACCCTAAACAAGCTCAATGAATGATCGAACTCCGGGTCGCCCAGTTCCAGCCTAAGGGCGTACCTCCAGTCGATTCGGGCCCGCACCGCTTCGGCCGCCGCCGGTCCGAGAGCCCCTCGACGAACTGCAGCACCACGACCATGGCCAGCCGGCCAGGCGACCAGGCGACCACGCATGCCTACCCCGAGCCGCAAAGAGCGCCTCGAACTCCTCATCCCGGAACAGCACGGCCAGTTCGCCCCGGATCCGAACCGCGAGACTGCCCTTCGGAAATGGCAGCCCTGGCCACCCGAGTTGTCTCAGCCGGAATCTCACCCGGCTCTTGCGCACACAACGACACGGCCACCCTCCCCAAACGCCACGTCGGCCCTCACGACCACAACATGGTCGCGAAGGCCGACGTCACGCCCGGCCCGGATTAACCAACAGCGTCCCGGGCACGGTCATCGGCCGCCCAGGAGGCGTCGGTCGGTCAGCCGCTGACCGACCGGAGGTACGTCCGGCCTTGCTGCCGGCGCTGCTCTTTGAGGTACTCGGCAGCCGCGTTCACGCGCCTCTGTCCCGTCTTCGGCGACAGCTGAAGACGACGGGCGACTTCCGCGCCGGAGAGCTTCTCCCCCGCTTCCTCGGCCTCGGCCAGCCACCCGGCGACAGTCACTATCTGTTGCCCAACGGAATCCAGTTCGGGCTCGTCGGTCTGCTGCTCCGGCAGCCGGACGGTCGCCGCTCCGGTGTCGCTGACCGAGGCATCCCAGGCGGCCGGTTCACCAACCGGTGCCGCAGTCGTCGGTGCCGCCGGACCATCAAGAGCGGTCTGTTGCGGTCCTTCCCCACCGGTAGGAAGGTCCCCCGAAGCCGAAGCACTCGGCGCCGGAACCGGCTCAGGTGCGTACGGTGCGTCGGCCACGTGTGTCATCGACGGCTGGGGGCCGGCCGGTTCGAAGAACGGGCGCGGCTCTGAGCCGGCGGACGGGTCCCCGTTCACTGGGGCGCTGCTTGAGCCCTGCCCCTGGGCCATGACCGGCTGTGGCGCCCGGTCCTCGGTAATGGGTTTCAGTTCCCGGCCGAACTCGTCCAGCCAGGGCTCCAGCCCGATGGCGGGGACCGGGCCGCCCGCTTCTTCATCGGTCACGCCGTAGGCGTCGGCGAGGAAGTATGCAAACTCCCCTGCGTTCGGGAAGGCACCGTGCTGGACGATGTAGTCGCGGCATGCCTCGGCCAGGTCGACCACAGAGGCAGCCTGCTGCTGGGGCAGCGTCGGGACACTGACTGGGACATCCTGGGGGCCGCGGCTGTGGTCGTGGGCGATGGCCTCCTCCATCGCGCCGCCCCCCACGGCCCTCGCGTGCTCCCCGGCCATCGGCTCGGCCAGCGCCTGGACGTCGAGACGCTCCACGGTCATGGCGGGGCTCAGGTCCAGCCCGGCCGCCTCCAGCCCATGAGGCGCGGCTTCGGTGAGCGGTACGCCGTACTTCGCCAGCCGCAGCGGCATCAGCGCCTCGACCGGGGCCTTGCGCCGCCACGCCCGGCCGAAACGTGCCTGCAGACGGGCCCGATAGATCAGCCGGTCCTGCTCGAGCTTGATCACCTGCTCATAGCTGCGGAGCTCCCACAGCTTCATCCGCCGCCACAGCTTGAACGTGGGAATGGGGGAGAGCAGCCACCGGGTGAGCCGCACGCCCTCCATGTG
>NZ_JBEXRZ010000376.1:0-3578 GCF_040613325.1 Streptomyces sp. NPDC006283
GTGTCGCCAAGGGCGTCAAGCTGGTCGGCGTCAAGGTCGTCAACTGCGCCGGTGGCACCACCGCGACCGCGATCGCGGCCGGTATCGACTGGGTCGCGCGCTGGAGGTCGTGCGCCGCCGCCGACTATATCGCGCTAACTGGACCCGTGCATGGCCGCAGTATCTCGCAGCCGAGCACGACGGCATGACCGAGCGAGAAGTGCGCCGGAGGGGGCGGCAGTTGCTGAAGCAGTTCCCACAACGGACGCTACGGGGTGGTGTGCGGCCGTGGCGGCCGCACACATTCACCGGACGGGCCGCGTCAGCCCTGGCTCTCGTTGATGTTGACCATCCAGGAGATGCCGAACCGGTCGACGCACATGCCGAACGTGTCGCCCCACATCTGCTTCTCGAGGAGGACGTTCACCGTGCCGTCGGCGGAGAGCTTCTCCCAGTAGCCGCGGAGTTCGTCGGCGTCCTCGCCACTCAGGCTGATCGAGAAGTTGTTGCCGGGCTTGTGCTCCGTGCCGGGCGGGGTGTCGGCTCCCATCAGCGTGAAGCCGCGGTCGGTCTCGAGCATGCCGTGCATGATCTTGTCGGCGTCGCCGGGTGAAGTCTCGCCGCCGATGTCGGCGTACGTGTTCAGCCGCAGGTTTCCGCCAAGGACGCTTTTGTAGAACTCCATGGCCTCGCGCGCGTTGCCGGCGAAGCTGATGTACGGGTTGAGGCGAGATGGCACTGGACGCTCCTTTTGCAGGCGGGTCGGTTTCTCGCAGGGTAATTGCCCCGGTGCCGCCTTTTTTGACGCCACACGCGGTCGGGCGATCGCGGGGTGTGAGCGGCTGATCCGCGCGCCTGCGTCGCCGTAAGCCGGGCAGCGGTCGTGGGCCGCCGCTGGACGTCATTGCCGCTTCCATCAACCACAGCCGTCGGAATGCTTCTCCATTGGCCCGCTGGCCCACTTGCCGGGCATCGACCAGGTGAAGCTGCTGAGATCGGGGCCGATCGTGACAGCACGACCACATCCGCCCCCGTGCAACTGTCGTGCGGTTCGGAAAGTATGCTCTGAGGTATGTCCGATTTCACTTCGGTCCGAGTGGCAGTGACGTGGTCGTCGAGCCCCGGAGGGGGGTCGGCCTGACTGTCCTTGATCATGAAGGTGGCCCTGCTCGGTAGCGTGACGGATGAGAGTTCGTCAGCGCACCACCAGGGCAGGGCCGTTGAACTGGAACGTTACGACAGGGCTGGAAAACGATCAACTTGACGGCTGGTGGCCCGGGTCCATCGGGTGCTCGCGGAGGACCGGGCCCGCCAGCGATACCAGGGCGGATGTGGGCGCTGGGCCTGTACAAGTCCGTGGTGCTTGTGCTGTTCCTGCTGCGGGAGACCCCGGTCCAGGAAGCGGCCGCGGAGCTGTTCGGCATCAGCCAGTCCACCGTCTCCCGCCGCTGGAGGACGCTTTGCCGGTGGTGGAGAAGGTCCTGGCCGGCCGTGTCCCCGATCCTGCCGAGGCGTCGGCCGCCGGGTCGTCCTGCTCGGCGGGACCCTCGTGACGACGTTCTCGGGCAAGCACCGTGACACCGGCTTCAACCTGCAGGTCGCCGCCACGCTGTCCGGGACCTGCTCGCAGTCTCCGGGCCCGTCCCGGGCTCCCGCCACGACCTGTACGCCTGGCGTCAGTCCCACTTCCCGGAGGCCTTCGTCGAGCGGGAGGGCATGGGCGATCTGGGCTACCTGGCTCCGGCATGCTCACCGCGAGACGCAAACCACCTGGCCAGGAACGTCCCCACCGCAGACAAGGTCTGCAACCAGAGCATCAGCAAGCTCCGCGCCGCCGTCGAGCGAGCGATCGCACACCTGAAGGGCTGGAAAATCCTCGCCACCGCTACCGCGCCCCCCTCGGAGACTTCCCCCTCGTCACCAAGACCGTCACCGCTCTCGCCTTTGGCTGGTGAAGCCCCGTGAATAGGGCTCATGCCTTCAGCGAGTCCGAGTTCCCGGGCAACCTGGGCAACCGGACGTGACATCTCGATCACCATCTCCACGGCCTCTTCCCGGTACTTAGGAACCGTCTTCGTGCTCTGTTTGGGTGGTATTCCCCTGCAATTAGGGACATGACCTAACAAATCAACACGGGTGGTGATCAAATCGCCTCGTCGAGCCTCGACTGCGACAAGCGAACTCGGCATCAAGAATTGTCCTTGCCGGGGTGTCGCTTCCATCGTGTAGAAGGAGCAGGGAATGAAAATCAGGCTTGCCTCTCTGGCGGCTGCCGCCGGTGTGGCCGCCGGCTTCGTGGCGCTGTCGATGCCTGCCGCCTCGGCCGCTACACCCGACCCCGCTACGCCTGCCGCCTCGACGGTTACGCCCGCCAGCGAGTTCGCCGCCGCAGTTGCCGCCGCGACGGATACGCACTTCGGCGCCAGAGACCGCGACAGGGACAGGTGCAAGAAGGGGTGCCAGGGTGCCACCGGCCCGCAGGGTCCGACCGGACCCACCGGACCCATCGGTGCGACCGGCGCGACCGGACCCACCGGTGACCCCGGATTCACAGGTCCGACCGGACCCACCGGACCCATCGGTGCGACCGGCGCGACCGGACCCACCGGCGACCCCGGACCGACACCAATCCCCCTGGAAGCCCAAAGCCCCGCCACCGTCGTTCCGGCGGGTGGGAGTGTGACAGTCACGGCGGATTGTCCATCGGGATACGCCGCAGTAGGCGGTGGCTTCACGCAAGACGACTTGGTCTTCAGCCCCACATTCGCAGCGATCTCCGAGCCCAGCAACGGTGGCCAGTCCTGGACAGTTGTCTTTCGCAACATCGGGACATTCCCCGATACCGTTAATGCGATCGCCCTGTGCCAGCCGGTGACGCCGTAGTACCCAATGGTGGTGTGCCCGCCACGCCAGACTGTTGGACGACTCGCGGAAGGCCATCGCGAAGTGAGCTTGTTCCGCTTTGACGGAAACCTCTGATGTGGTGGTCACGTGCGCGCTAAAATGGCAAGGCCATGGAATTAGGGACCTCGGCCAGCCAGGGGTAGGTGGCGCCGCTGTCTAATTGGCCCACTGCAGTCTGAACCGCCCCGGCTCGAATGGAGACTCGGACCGAGCGGCTGCGCTCGACCCTGGCCGCGGTCGGTCTCGCCCTGGCGGGCCGAGCCGGCGCCCGCCTGGCCTCCGTGCTCGGGGTGTCCGTCAGCCGCAGTACAGTACTGCGGCTGGTCGACGCCCTCCCCGAACCCGAGCTGCCACTCCGCGGGTGGTCGGCGTTGACGAGTTCACCACCCCCTTGCGAAAGGCGAACTCGTCAACACCAGCACCCGAGGCGCCCGCTCAGGCACGGCCGGTTCGGTGAGCAGACTCAGCGCTTCGTGGGGCCCACGGTCAATTGCAGTGTCCGTCAGCCTCGGTCGGCCGGACCCAGGAGTCGACAGCCCCTTCGTTGGCGCCCGCCTCGTCGGCGGCTGTGGCGGGGCGCACCGTGTGCGGGGGCGGTGCGGGGAGTTGCCTCCCCGGCCAAACGGGCGCAATCCACGGGCTGTTCCGTGCTGTGGGAGGATTCCGACCAGCCGGAAACACCCACGTCCCGGTCC
>NZ_JBEXRZ010000377.1:0-3564 GCF_040613325.1 Streptomyces sp. NPDC006283
CCGACAGTTCATGGCGACGTATCACCCGACCATGATCCACCACCCAAGATCATTTGACGACAAACCCTAGGGGTTTACATGGGGTGCGGGGTGATCAGGGCGAAGGCGGCGCCTTGGGGGTCCTGGACCACGGAAATTCGCCCTGCGGGCATGTCGAACGGCGGCTGGAGCACCTGGCCGCCGGCTTTGGTGAGGAGGTCCACGGTGGAGTCGGTGTCGTCGACAGCGAAGTAGGTGAGCCAGTGCGAGGGGGCTTCGTTGGGCGTGTCCTCACCCTGGACGGAAATGCCGCCGACCGTACGGCCGCCCGCGTTGATCCCGTAATAGTCGTCCATCCCCTCGGCGCCCTCAGTCTCCATCGGGGCGATGTCGATGCCCAGGGCAGCGGGGTAAAAGGCGCGGGCGCGGGCGGCGTCCCGCGTGGCCAACTCGCTCCAGATCAGGGCGCCGTGCTCGTTGGCGATGCCGGCACCGGGGAAGTCCTTGGCCTGCCAGATGCCGAAGACGGCTCCGTCGGGGTCTGCGGCGATCGCCATACGCCCCAGGGTGGCAACGTCGCCCGGCGGGAACAGGACGGTACCGCCGCTCTCCGTGATCGCCCGCGCCGTCGCGTCGGCGTCCGCGGTCGCGAAGTAGGTTGTCCACGCCGTGAGGGGCGGCGACTGGTCATCCATCGGCTGCGCGGACATGATGCCGGCAACCGACTTGCCGCGCAGTTCACAGTTCGCGTAGCCCCCGAACTCGGGCGGTCCGATCTCGCCCTGCCAGCCGAACAAATCGCGATAGAAGTCCAGTGCGGCTTGCTGGTCGGGGACGCTGAGATCGATCCAACACGGAGTCCCAGGCACGTACGGAGCGGTGATCTCGGACATCGTCTGCCTCCTGCTGGTCTGTGCAGCCGCCAATTGCGGGGCGCGCCGTTTGTCGGATCCGATCCAACGTGCCCGCCGCCATTATGGTCAACCGTGTTGGCATAATGTGCGACATGGTGGTGGAGGGAGCCGGATCTATCACTCGTTCATCGACCAGAGCCTTGCGTTCGCCATGCTGGACGCTGCCTCGCTGGGCGCCAGCGGCTCTGTCCCGCGGCAGAATCCGCCGCGCGGATTGCAGTGGTGAATTGAGCTTGATCTTTAACCTGTGCGGCGGGGACGCGGGTTTGTTGACTTCTTCGTCCGTCGTTTCGCGGAGTCCGGTTTCCCGACTGTGTGCACATCGTGGCGTGGGGCGGGCCGGGCGTTCTGCCTCCGGATGGCCGTCCCGGGCCGGGGCAGAAGATTTCGGCACTTCGGCTGGACAAGCGGCCTTCGGCCGCAGTGCCGAAAAGTCGCGACGAACTCGTGCGGGGGTGAGTCACCGACCGGATCGCGGCGGACGAGCCGACTCCGCGGTAGACGTTGTGTCGTCGGGGCGGCGATGACGTGCACGTTCATGCCGTGCCTGCGGTGTTTCCGCTCTGCCTGGCGGTGACAGTGGCATCGTCACCTAGCGCCAGCCGTAGCGCGTCCAGCGGTGGGCCCAGGAACCGCTGCCCGTCTCCAGTGCGCAGATCACCGAGTAGGGCCAGCCAGCCGGGAACGGGAATGTGCTGGTCCTTGCCCCGCCCGTAGGTGTGGCAAGGATCCGCTGCGGTGAGGTGTGCGCACTGGGCCGCAGCCAACAGATGAGGTAGGCGACAAGGACCAGCAAGCCGTCCGCCGCCCTCGGCAGCGGCACGGTGGCCAGGGCCCTTCGCGGCCGGGCGACATCGACCCGCCCCGCGAACAGGGCGCCATAGAGACCGCCGTGCCCGCGCCGGTGTTCGCCCACCAGCGACCGGACCGGACCATCCGCGCACAACACGGCGTCCGAGAGTTCGAACAGCGCATCCGCGCGCCTGGTCAGACAGGAGTAGAACTCACCCCGGATTCCTAATGGTGTTTGTCAAGCAGCGAGAGCGATAGGGGGCACTGGTTGATAGCACCGTCCATCGCGCAGAAGGGCCCACAGGACGTTGACTCGGCGACGGGCGAGGGCGAGGACCGCTTGGGTGTGACGCTTGCCCTCGGCCCGCTTGCGATCGTAAAACCGTCGCGATTCCTCGCAGTAGCGGATGCTGAACATCGCTGAGGTATAGAAGACTCGCTGGAGCCGGCGGTTGTATCGCTGGGGGCGCCGCAGATTGCCGCTGATCTTGCCGGAGTCGCGGGGGACGGGTGCGACTCCTCCGAAGCCGGCCAGGCGGTCGGGAGTACCGAAGAAGCTCATGTCACCGCCGGTGGCAGCCAGGAACTCGGCACCGAGGATGATGCCCAGGCCGGGCATGCTGGTGATCACGTTGAAGGTGTGGTGGCCACGAAACAGGGCCTCGATGAGCTTGTCGAGCTCGTCGATTTCCTGGTTGAGGTCCATCACCTCTTTCGCCAATGTGTGCAATGGGTGTCTGACACCGGTACACCCCACACCGAGCACGCCTCAACACACCCACTCGCCCCCCACATCAGCAACTTGGCAAGGCCGTCACTGCTCCTCCTGCCGCTGGCTTCGCTGGTTGTGTCGTGCGCGTGCGTGCCGGGGCCCGGACTCGGGTGCCGACTCCCTGGCCGGAGCCGATTCCGCGGCGGGCTTTCCCGGGACCCAGGAGAGCGAGAGCGCACCGCCGATGAGGGAGAGCAGGAAGCCGATGACAAAGCCACCTAGGTTGGCGATGGGGATGGAGACCAATGCCAGCAGAATCGTTGCGAGACCTGCGAAGCGGACTATGTGGTGAAACCACATAGTGAGGCCCAGCGTGATCAGCAGTACGCCGATGATTAGCGCGCCAGCGCCCGCGGTGGTCTGCATCGCGAACCTGATGTGACCGAGCTCGAAGGTCGCGTACGGGAAGTAGGCGATGGGGATTCCGCCGAACAGGGTGAACAGACCCGCCCAGAAGGGCCGCTGGCCCCGCCAAGTACGAAAACCCCGCTGACTAGCGCGGTTGTGGCGCCTGTGCCGCCCCGGTGACACTGAAGACTCGGCGCTCATGGAAAACAACTCCCTGGAACTGGTATTTCTGTGTGAAGAGTTGAGCGGGCGGGCGAAGCTGTGAAGGCTTTCCCCGCCCGGACGGGATGACCGTCAGTACCACAGCGCGTCGAGGTCCGTGTAGGGGCGGTGGCTGCCGTCGACGCGGTACCCAGCACCACGGCTGCAAGCATGAGGCCGACGTTTCTGCTTGTCTTTCCTTGGCGCACAGATACCTCTGGAGTACGAGTGGTAGTTGTCAGGGCAGGTAGCAGAAACACGACGAGTGCCGGGCAGATAGGACCCAGCTTTCATTGAAGAGTTTCCTGAAGTGCGCTGGCACAACGCCCCGAAAAACTCCCACCTCCCAGCGGAAAACCCATAGCGCCGGACGAGGACGCCGAATGCCGCAGCGGATGGGACCATACCCAAGAGGGCGCCGGAAGCACACCCCCTAAGAATTTCTGGATAATGAATGCACGGGTTAAGAGGCTCTTAAAGAGGTCCACAGGTCCCGCGACGGGGCCCCGGCCACCGGCTAGAGGCCCGGGATCCGGCCGTTGCGGAACAGGTCGACGA
>NZ_JBEXRZ010000378.1:0-3545 GCF_040613325.1 Streptomyces sp. NPDC006283
CGGATGCGCCAGGAGCGCGAGCGCCAGGCCAAGAAGGACAAGGTCCGCCGGCAGCCGGTCGACGGGGACGCTGCGCGTCCCGCTCCCTCGCTTCGCGCTGCCGTCCCCTCGGCCCACGGCGCTGCGCCCCATGGAGCGGCGGCACGGCCCGCACAGCGCCCCGCCCCCGGGGCCAGAAACCGGCCCCGACCTCGGGAACGCCTGGGGCGACCGGCACGGCGTCCACTGGGGCGACCGGGACAAGCTCCGCTGCTGGGCGCAGAACGACACCGCGTTGCACGACCTTCTGGGCCTGCCGGCACGCGCCCGCCGGGGCCGGTTCAAGCGCGCGGCCTGGCAGGTCCCGCTCACCCCGCTCAACCACACACATCCTGGAGGTGCGGTGTTCGACGAGGACGGGTCGCTCGACCCCCTGCTGAAATTCCTTCTGACCGCCATCCTCGCCCTGGCCGAAGGCAAGATGCTGTGGGAGCGGCTCACACAAGACGTCAGCCGATGGATCACCACGGATCTGTGGGGCCTGATCGCAGCCCACCCGTGGTGGACCGGACTCATCGTCGTCGGCGGACCGGCCACACTCATCCCGCTCGCCAGACTGCTGGCCTTCTTCTTCGACGCCGGCACCTACCCCTATATCGGTGACGACGAGCATGACGCCCCGACCGCTGCCCCACCCGCATCGGCAAGCCCGGATGTGCTGACCTTCAAGATGAAGCAACTCTCTGCGATGAGTGCGACGGGCTTCGAGCAGGCCTGCGCCGAGCTCCTGGCCCGCGATGGATTTCGAGGTACACGACGGGTCGGAGGCGTCGGCGGCCTCGGCGTGGACGTCACCGCCCGAGACAACGAAGATCGCCTCTTGGTCCTGCAATGCAAGCAGTACCAGACACGTACAGCAGTTCAACGGAACGGCACGCCTCCACCACGGAGCCGACGTACCGATCATGATCGGGCTGAACGTCTTCACCCAGCCCGCCACCGACTTCGCCGCGCACCACCAGCTCATCCTCATGGGACGCCCAGAACTGAAGCAGTGGCCCACGGCCAGCGCCTCTACGACGTCCTGGGCATCCAGAGCACAACCCGGTGACGCCGACCGTGCGGGTCACCGACGCTTCCACCACCACCATGCTGCGCGTTCTACGCCGCCTCGCGAGGTACCACCAGCCCGCACTCTGACCCGGTCGCCGAACTCACGGACTAGACCCCAGCAAGAGCCGATGGCCGGGGCGAGGTAGGTCAGGCCGATGCTGTTGTTCTTCCCTCGGGTTACTACCCACAGCCGCAGTACCTCGGGGGCTGTGTCGATGCCCATCTCCTCGGCCAGTTCTCGCGCCGCCTGGCTGCCCAGGGCGGCCTCGTCAAGAACTTCGCCGTCGTGGGGCGGCTCCACGGAACCTCCCGGCAGTTGCCAACGGCCCGGAGCGGCCGTGGACGGCGACATCCTCACCGTCAGGACACAACCCTCATGGATGGGCTGGACGACGTTCACGAACAACGACGGCAGCGCGGTGGTCGCCGGCAACCCACCGCGAGGCGTAGTGCCGGTAGGCCACCCGCGCCCGCGACAGGCGCAGGGCATGCGGCTCGAGCCATCCCATCCCCGCACAGCCACGACCGGACCGTCGAAGAGCGTCGGGTTGTCCTTGACCGCCATGCTCCACACACGGTCTCTGGCCGATTGGTCCTGGGGTGACAGCGGCGGCGCTTCTACCTCAAGCCTCGCCCGCGCTCTCTCTACGAACGCCTGGACCGGCAGGAATCATGGCCCGCCTGCGCGTCCGCGCCACCGACCGGCGAGGCCGGAGGGCGGCTACCTGTTCCGCTCACCGCCACGCTACCGAGTGGGTCGCAGTCCTCGGAAAGGGAGAACTCGTCCAGAACCGCTTCGACTGGAGGATCAGCAGCTACCTGACCCGTCCTGGGGCACGGGCACATGCCCTGCAGGAGCACACCCAGCCAGGCAGCAATCGGCGCCGCTGGGATCAGCTCTTCGAAGAGGGAATGCGAGACGAAGACGAGCACGCGGAGTTCTTCGTACAGTGCCGAACCCATCATGGACTCGCCGAACCGACGCTGGAGCTCACCCTCTCGTTCCTGTGGTACTTCGACGCCATCCCTAGGAACGACGGCTCCTGGTACCCGCGGCATAGTCGGCCGGTGGACCGATGGACCGCCCGACCCGCTACGCCGGCTGTTCGCCGCACTGACCAACATCCGCACCAAGGCTGACCACGACGCCCGCGACGAATAGCGCCGCGCGGAACGCGAACGGGCATGGATCCTCGAGGACCGGAAACGCCGCGAACAGCTCGATGTGGCCTGGCCGCGGTCGTGCCCGTCGTGCGGCACCGATGTCGAGACCGGCATGACGGGCGAGGACGGCTACCGGCCGGAGCGGGGCGGCTGTGCCCCCGCTGTGAGCATGCGCGCCGCGAACTCGAACGCCTTAGCACGGAGATGCGGGGCCGGCCAACGGCATCATGGCCCGCCTGCGCGCCCGCGCCACCGACCGGTAGACAGCAGCGTGCGCACGAGCCGGCTACTGCCGGAGGTGGCCGCCGTGCGCGCTGCGCGAAGGCCCCGGCCGACCAGTTGCCCTCCACGACGGGGGTGGGCAACGAAGGTGACAACGGCGCGGACAGGCAACACTGCTGCTCACAGGGCGTTCTCAGGGCCTGCGGTGCGCTGACATCCCTTTGTCTGAGGTGGTGGTGAGTTGACCTGCTGACTTGATCTGGGGTGGCGCTGCGCTGGGCTCATTCTTGGCGCTGGCGCTCGCCGGTGATTGACGAACGGCGCGGGCGCCGCGCCCCTTGCCACGAGCCCCGGCCGCCCGAGCGCCCTGGTACTGCCGACGCAGGAAGACGCCCGTGCTTACGGGTCCGGCCTGTTCGCTGACCGCTCAGGCCCGTTCACGGCCGCGGAGAGGGCGCCGGGTGGTGGGCCGCCCAGGCAGTCGAACGCTTGGCGGAGCCACTTCTCACCGTTCTGGTGGGGTTCCTGGACTCCGTCGCAGACACCACGACCTGCTGCGGCCTACGACCTGCCCTCGGTCAGCCCGCTGGCGATGTTCTCGATGTAGAGCAGGCTCCGCTCAACTCCGGCCTGCCATCCGGCTCCTTCATTGGCGTACCGGCCCTTCGCGTCGGCCGGGATCCGTTCCGCCAGTGTGTGCGGAGGGCTCTCTCCAGTACCTGACGCCGGGCACTGTCCGCGGCCTGGCGCATCTCGTCAGTGATCTCAATTGGGCGATTCCCGTTCACCGCTCCACCCGGGACGCTGACCCCTGACGATGGCTATACCGCGAGGTCACCGAGCTGGACGCCGGTCGGTGAAGCTTTGGTCAGCAGGTGATCCGGATGGCAGGCTCTGCTCTGCGCGGCCATCATCGACCGTCTGACGTTCAGCGGCACGACCATCGAGACCGGTATGGACTCCTACCGGCTTGCCTCCACCCGGTCACGAGCTGAGGAAACCGCCAAGCCCGGCCGGCTGCCCAGAGGCGTGACTCGACGGCCCGTCTCAGGGCAGCCCCGGGAAGC
>NZ_JBEXRZ010000379.1:0-3529 GCF_040613325.1 Streptomyces sp. NPDC006283
GTCGACGGATGCCTCACCGCGACCGGCCTCACACTGACGACACCACGCTTACAACCTCAGTAACTGGCCGCTCGAGGCCAGGATGGTGACGCCGATCATGGCCGCCACAGCCACGAGTAGAACGGCCCAGCCGAGAAAGCTCGACTGACAGAGGTGTCGGGTACCGTCTGAGCTAGCGGAAGCGGAAGCGTCCGGGACTGCTTTCCGCCGCTGGGCCTTGGACAGCACGTTCGAGCGGATGCTCCGGGCCGCCAAGGCGAGGGCGGCGCGGCTGGTGACATCGACTGGCTCGTGTCGGTCGACTCCACCGTCGTCCGCGCCCACCAGCACGCCGCCGGGGCCCGAAAAGGGGGCTCCGCAGCCCGGCCCTCGGACGTTCCCAAGGTGGCCTGACCAGCAAGATTCACTTGGCCTGCGATGCCATCGGCCACCCGCTCGCCTTACCGTCACGAGCGGGAACACCAACGACTGCACCCAGTTCACCGCCGTGATGGAGGCGATACGGGTGCCCCGGCTCGGCCCGGGGCGGCCACGGGTCCGGCCCGCCCACGTGCTGGGCGACAAGGGCTACAGCTCCAGGGCCATCCGGACCTGGCTCAGACGGCGGGGCATCACCCACACCATCCCGGAGCGGGCCGACCAGATCCGCAACCGGCTCCGACGCGGCAGACGGGGCGGGCGCCCGCCGGCCTTCGACAAACAGCTCTACAAACGGCGCAACGTGATCGAACACTGCTTCAACCGCTTGAAGCAATGGCGCGGCATCGCCACCCGCTTCGACAAGACCACCGAGTCCTACCAGGCAGCCGTCACCCACGCATCGCTCCTGATACGGGCGTGACATTTGAAGACAACTCCTACTAGCTTGATTTTTGACCTTGCGGGGTCGAACGACTCCTCGTACTTGATCACTCAGACCGACAACTGCCGTAGGTTCAGGCGGCCTTCGGCTGAGTATGTGCTCCGACCAAGGAACACACACGCTCAGCACGAAGGCCGTGGGGATGAGTCTGTTGCACCATGCTGTCCGACAGGGTCCGTTTGCGGAACTGTCACGCTTCCGGGGTGAGTTCCATGCCTGCCTTGCGGCGTGCGGATGCATTGTTCGAGCTGGCGGACGCCGTGTTGTGTGCGGACGGCCCGGTCCGGTCGCTGGTGGAGTTGTCGCTGGTGGGTGAACACGGTCGTGGGCATGGTGGACTCTACGACGCCCTGGCTGCGGGCCAGCTGGACGTGGCCCGGCTGCGGGCGGCGGATGGACGGCTGGTCCTGGCCGCCGACATCACCTGCTGGCTGCGGCCCGACGCCCACACCTCACCGCAGCGGATCCTGTGCCATACTTATGGACGGGGCAAGGACCAGCACATTCCCGTTCCTGGCTGGCCATACTCGGTGATCTGCGCGCTGGAGACCGGCCGCAGTTCATGGACCGCGCCGCTGGACGCACTGCGTCTGGCACCGGGCGACGATGCCGCGACCGTCACTGCTCGGCAGATGCGTGAGCTCATCGAGCGCCTGATCGCAGCCGGCAGTGGCACGACGGCGACCTGGACGTCCTCGTCGTGGTGGACGCTGGTTACGACGTGCCCCGTCTGGCCTTCCTTCTACGGGATCTGCTGGTGCAGGTGCTGGGCCGGATGCGCTCGGACCGTGTCCTTCGCCGCGCGGTCCCGCCGCGGAAGCCCGGCACCCGTGGCCGTCCACCCCGTCACGGCAGCGAGTTCGTCTTCGGTGACCCCATCACCTGGAACACCCCCGACGCGGCAACGGCCACCGAGACCCGTCTCTACGGCACCGCCACGGCCTGGGCATGGAACCGCCTCCACCCGAGAATGACCCATCGCTCCGCCTGGACCGCCCAACTCGGCGCCCTGCCGGTGATCGAAGGCACCGTGATCCGCCTGCAGGTCGATCACCTGCCCAGCGGCGCGACACCAAAGCCGGTGTGGCTGTGGTGGTCGGGCACCGACGCCACCGGGACGGAAGTCGACCTGCTCTGGCAGGCCTCCTGCGGCGACGACATCGAGCACACATTCCGGCACTTCAAGCAGACGCTCGGGTGGACCTGCCCGAAGATCCGCAGCCCCGAGGCCGCCGACCGGTGGACCTGGCTGATCCTCGCCTCCTTCACCCAGCTCCGGCTGCCCGCCCGCTGGCGGCCGACCTGCGCCGGCCATGGGAGAAACCCAGCCCGCCCGACAGGCTCACTCCCACCCGAGTCCGCCGCGACTTCCGGCACCTCCGCCCCAAGGCCGCCTGCCCGCCGAAGCACCGAAATCCTCCCGGCCCGGCCCAGGACGCCCGCCGGGTCGCAATTACACCCGACCCACCCCACGCCACGACGTGCACACAGTTGGCAAACCGGACCCCGCAAAGCGACAGATACGAGGCAAGGCGTTCGAGGATTTCGTCTGCGGTCTTGGTCCAGACGTGGGGCTTCGGTTCGGTGTTCCAGGCGGCGATCCGGTTGCGGATGCTGGGGGCGGGCGCGCTGGGGCTACTGGCTGAGTTTATCGTGCCGGTACTGGGGGCGCTCGCCGCTGCCAGTCTCGTGCTGTACTTCATCGGCGCTCTCTGGGCCCATTTCCGAGTAGGCGACTATGCGTTGGGCCCCTGGTTCGTGTTCTTCTGCCTGCCCGCGGCCGCTCTGGCGGTGAACCTGGCCTATGCCGCGGCCACTGGTAAACCGGTTGCGTCGGGCGAGCTCCGGTCCTGCGGCGATGCTCCATCCCGATCCAGTAGGTCGAGGACTGAACGGCAACGAGTGGACGGCCCGGCCCCTCATTGATCACGCAACCGTTCTGAGGAACGAAGGTGGTTTTCAAGAATCCGCATCAGCACGGGCGCGGCCCGAGGGCGCCGTCGTTTCTCCTCGACATTCACGATCCTGGCGATCACCAACTGACTCCGGAACCGGTCGACAAACGCTGTCCTCGAAACCCCGACCTGCGATGCCCCAGACACGAGTAGGCGGCTCCCCAGGATCTCGTCCCGGCCGTGCCCGAGCACACTCGCTGGCACCGGCAGCCAATTCCACGGTGGTCGGGCCTTGCGCTCGTGTTCGAGTACACAGCGCACTACTTCGCACCGGGAGCCCCTGCCGCCCTTCTGGGATCGCTGTGGCGTTCCTTGCCGGGGACGGCGTCGTTTGGGGCGAGGTGGCTGGGGCGGGCGGAGTTTGCAGCTCTCGGCGAAGGCGGTCAGGGACGGCAGGGCGGTGCTGCCCAACGGATCTCGGAAAGCAGTCCGTTGGTGCCGGCCTCATCCTCCAGACGAAAGCGGCAGCCCCTGACAGGGCACGGGCCCAGGCAGGAACGTGGTGGGTCATGCAGCCCCGGCGGAGCCCATGGTCGTGAAGTGTGATGGTCGAGGCGTCCGGGGCCAGGTCGTGGACGTGCACGGTGTCGAGCTGGGTGGAAGCCTCGGTGAAGGATGAGCCGAACTCCGGCGACATGTTGCCGATGGTGGCGCGGTTGGCGAGGGAGGTGGCGGCGACGCCCTCACCGTAGAACTCGACGAACTTGCCGAC
>NZ_JBEXRZ010000380.1:0-3528 GCF_040613325.1 Streptomyces sp. NPDC006283
CAACAAAACACTCGCACTGCCCGCCACGCAGACGTGATCACAACACCAGCCGCTACCCCGACACGGCCCCATGCCAATCACGCACGAGGTCGTAAGCATTTGATCTTGATCTTGGGGACGCGGAAACCCGACTGAAACGCTGGCTACCCACCTGCCAGGCCTTCACGTGTGTGCGAGGGCATTCAGTCGTGCTTTTCCTCCTCGGCCTCCATGTGCCGGATTCCCTCGTGGGTGAGTGTGATCATCGTGGGGGTGTTGCGGGCGAGTGCCTCCTTGAGCAGGGTGTCGAACTCGATGGGGCGTACGGGCGGCTCACCGGGCAGCCCCAGTGCCTGGAACAGGCCATGGCGGATGTCGCGCGGGGTCGGTCCGGCCCGTAGTTCCAGGCGGTGGGTGATGTCTGGTGCGAGGTGGCGCGGCGCGGAGTTCACCGACATCGTCTTGCCGGATCCGGCCGGTCGGTAGACGCACATCATGGCCTTGGCCTCGATGACGGCCTCGATGTTGTCCCGGGTGGTCAGCAGCGTGTCGGTGCCGACCAGCTATGCCTGCTCCGGGCCCAGGAAGTGGTCTTCGCTCTCGTCGGGCAGGCAGTCTGTAGTCCAGGTCAGCGATCATCAGCTTCTGTCCTCATCAGCAGTAGGTGGGCGCGGGAGCGTGGGGCGGGCCCAGGTGTCGGGTGCGGGGCAGTGCGGAACGAGATCGGGGCGGGCCAGAGCGCGGCGGTCCGTCTGGGCTGCTGCGCCCAGTTCCTCTTCGGCCTGAGCCGCGGTGGGGGAGATGAGCCGGCTTGGGCGGGGCGGCGGTGGTGGAGGCTTCTGCGGGTCGACGGAGTAGTCGACCGTGTCGACGCGGACGTAGTAGTCACGGCCGAGTCGGGCGCGGGCGTTCAGCCCGATCGGCGGGCGGACCGGCGGCAGCGGGATCATCGCCAGGTAGTCGGTCCGCAGCAGGTCGACGGGCCGTCCCTGGATCGAGCGGACAGTGCGGGTGTTGGCTTTCACCAGCCACTCGTCCAGCTGCTGGGTTGAAGTCCGCCGGGGAGGCGAAGCCGCGGCCGGGCAGGAACGAGGTCTCCAGGTACTTGGCGCGTTCGACGATGCCTTTGCATTCGGGGTTACGGGGTGGTGCGAGCTTGATCCTGGTGGCCAGGGTGCCGGCGAACGCCGCCGCTGGCGCGGTGACCTTCCCGGTGCCGCCGATCGCGGACTCGCGGTCCCAGACGAGTGTCTTCGTGACCCGGCCGATGCCGTCGATCAGCGACCACATGCCCGACAGGATGTCGCCGGCCGGCCGGGACGGGATCATCGTCGCGGTCATGAACTGGGAGAAGCCCAGCGTCATCACCAGCACCGGCAGCATCCGCTCCTGCCCGGCGCCGACCTGGATCTTTCGTCTCGGGGAACCACAGATCGCACTGGGCGACCTCACCGGGTTCATAAGTCACCCGGTCGACCGGATGCCCACATACTCCGGCCGGATCCGGGCCAGCCTCTTTCTTCAGGTGCGTGACGACCTGCAGGAGTACGTCGCCGAGAAGTTCGGGAGGGGCGGTGTGCTGATCATCGACGACACCGGCTTCCTGAAGAAGGGCACGGTCTCGGCCGGCGTCCAGCGGCAGTACTCGGGGACTGCCGGCCGCATGGAGACTGCCAGATCGGGGTCTTCGCCGCTTACGCGTCCCGGTATGGGCGGGCACTGGTGGACCCGGGAGTTGTATCTGCCGAAGTCCTGGACGGCGGACAGGGGACGCTGCGAGACGGCGAAGATACCCGGCGGCCGTGACTTCGCGACCAAGGGCGACCTCGCCAAGACCATGATCCAACGAGCTCTGGTGTCGCCGTTGCCCATCGCCTGGGTGACTGCGGACTCGGCCTATGGCCAGGAACGGCGGCTGCGGCGGGATGCTGGAGGAAGTCGGCGTCGGTTACGTCCTGGCCGTCCCGAAGTCCCAGCCCGTCCCCGCGCTGGGCCGGATCGATCTCGTTATAGCCCAAGCGCCGGATGAAGCCTGGGAGCGTCATTCCTGCGGTAACGGGGCGAAGGGGCCGCGCGTCTACGACTGGGCCGCGCGAAACCGCCGCGCTCGCGAGCGGTGACGCCCCCAGCCCCACGCCTAACTGAATGACTTGGTTTGCTCAGAACAGCGCCAGGCCCTCACTGCTGGTGTCCGCAATGACCGGCCGGGACCGGGTGGTGATGATCTGCGGGTTTGTCGGTAGTGGTTCGGCATCGTGATGTCAGTGCGGTGTGTGTAGGGTTCTGGCTGTTCAGCCGGTTGTGATGGGGGGTTTCGACTGGTGACATGGATGCCGATGTGGGGCTGACGTTCTTGGTGTCTGGGCGGGTCGGTTGGTTGCCGGTCGGTACAGCATGGAGCGTGTTGTCGCTGCTCATGGCCGTGTGAGTGCCCGGGGAGCGCCGCTCTACCGTCCGGCGAAAGCGCCTTGCGGATCTGCGCGTCTTCTTCGGGCGCAGCTGGGCGGAGATGGCGAAAGCTCTCGGCATGGCGGAGGAGACGTACCGGCAGGTGGAGACCACCTGCACCGCGGCCGGCTCAGCCAGAGCCGCTACGACCCGTCTCTTGACTACTGGATTGCCTGGTGGGAGTGGGTGCCGCGCACCTTTGGCGTCAGCCCTGACCGTCTCGCCGCACGAAATCATTGTCGGGCGGGAGCGAGGGTGGCGCCTGTTTCGTGGGCAGAACCTGGAATGGGCCGTGAGGCTTCAAGCCTTTTGATGGTTCGTGTAGCAGCGTCCGCCAGGCCTGGCCGGCCTCGGTAGGCCGCCTCCGACCGCGGTCTCCTGCGCACATCGAGAAGCGACTCCGTACAGACCTGCAGGTGTGTACTGTTCAGGGATGGATGAGACCTACCCGCTCGTGCGGGCCCGCAACGAGCTCGGACAACTGGTCAGCCGCGTCCGGCACGGCCGTGAACATTTCGTGATCAGCGAGTACGGTCAGCCCGCCGCTGCCCTGATCCCCATAGACGAACTCGACGAACTGCGTCGTCTGCGCGACGAGGCCGACATCGCCGAAGCCCAGCGCCGCGCCGCGGCCGCTGGCGACACCAAGACCCACGAGGCGTTCATGGCCGAACTGGAAGCTGAGGACCGTCAGGCAGCCGCCTCGTGACCTACACCGTGGTCTGGCAGCACCAGGCCATGACCGAGTTCCGCCGCCTGCGCCAGCTTGACCCCACCGGCGCCAAAGAGTGCGCCGCCCAGGTCCGCGCCCTGGCGGATGACCCCCGCCCCTCAACCGCCCGCCAGCTCGGCCACTCCGCCTACTGGCGACTGCCCGTCGGGAACTGGCGCGTCCTCTACCTGCCCGACGAGGACACCATCACCGTGATGGTCCTGAAGGTCGGGCGCGTCATCTGACACGCGGAGACGACGGGTGCCCGGGGAACAATCCCCCGGCACCCGCCGTCCGACCCCACCCACCACAACCAAGATCGGAAGAGCGGCGTGGAGGGAAAGAGTGTGGGTGTGCGTGTGTGGATGTCGGTGGTGGGCGGATCAGTA
>NZ_JBEXRZ010000381.1:0-3519 GCF_040613325.1 Streptomyces sp. NPDC006283
AGGCGATGTAGTAGGAGATCTCTTCTGGCCGGCTCACGCTGCGGCGGGCGATCACCCAGTGGCGGTCGGGGCGGTGCTCGACGCGGCGGCCAAGGCGTCGGCCAGCTCGCCCATTTCGACATGCACCACCGCCACCGGCTTCGCCGGCGCCGTGGCCGCCGCGTCGCGCAGAGCCGTCGCGAGGACCTCGCCGCCGGATTCAGTGAGGCCGTTCTCCCCGACCCAGGGGATCGCCGTCACGACCACGGCGTCGCACGCGTCGTCCACCAGTGCCTCCGCGAGCGCCGCGCGGAAGTCGGCAGGGGTCGCAGCCGTCGTGAGGTCTCGCGGCGGGAGCGGGCGCAGGCCCTCCGTCAGGCAGGCGTCGTAGGTGAGGAGTCCGAGGGACTCGGAGTTGCCGAGGATCGCCACCCGCGGCCCGCCCGGCAGCGGCTGCCCGGCCAGCATCAGGCCCGCGTCGACCAGTTCGGTGACGGTGTCGACGCGGATCACGCCTGCCTGGCGCAGCAGCGCCCCGACGGTCGCGTCGGGGATCCGGGTGAACGGCACCGCGTGGCCCGGCGGCGTGCTGCCGCTGTGCCGGGCGCCCTTCACGACGACAACCGGCTTGAGGGCGGCGGTGCGCCGGGCGAGGCGGGTGAACTTGCGGGGGTTCCCGATCGACTCCAGGTACATGAGGACGACGTCGGTGTCCGGGTCCTCGTGCCAGTACTGCAGGAAGTCGTTCCCTGACACGTCCGCGCGGTTGCCGGACGAGATGAAGGAGGACAGGGCCGCACCACGCCTGTGCAGCCCGGACAGCAGGGCGATGCCGATCGCCCCGGACTGGGTGAACAGGCCGATGCGCCCGGGCGCCGGGGCCTGCGGCGCCAGCGAGGCGTTGAGCCGGACGGCGTCGGACGTGCTGATGATCCCGAACGAGTTCGGGCCGATGATCCGCATCCCGTAGGAACGGGCCTGCCGCACCAGTTCGCGCTGGCGCTCCCTCCCGGCCGCACCGCTCTCCGCGTAGCCGGCGCTCAGCACCACCAGCCCCTGGACGCCGTGCTCGCCGCAGTCCGCGACGGCTTCGGGCACCCGCTCGGCGGGGACCGCGACGATCGCCAGGTCGACGGGCTCCTCGATGTCGCCGACCGAGCGGACAGCGGGGATACCGTCGATCTCGCCGCGCGCCTCGGGGAACGCCCGGTTCACCGCGTACACCCTGCCCGTGAACCCGCCGCCGAGGAGGTTGCGCAGCGCGGTCCGGCCGACGCCGCCGGGGAGCCGGCCCGTGCCGACCACGGCCACCGAACCGGGCGCGAGCAGTCGCTGCACCGAGCGCGCCTCGGCACGCTGTTCGCGGCCGCGCTGCACGGCGAGGGACTCCTCCGTCGGCTCGAGGTCGAGGGTCAGATGGACGGAGCCGTCCTCGAAGCTGCGCTTCTGTGTGTACCCGGCGTCCCGGAACACCTTGATCATCTTGGAGTTGGCGGGGAGCACCTCCGCGGCGAACCGCCGGATCCCCCTCTCCCTGGCGACGGCCGCGATGTGTTCGAGCAGAGCGGAGGCGACGCCGCGCCCCTGATGGGCGTCCTGGACGAGGAAGGCCACCTCGGCCTCGTCGGCGGGTGCGCCTGCCGGCCTGCCCCGTGCGTCGATCCGGTCGTAGCGGACGGTGGCGATGAACTCGCCGCCGATGGTGACCGCGAGACCCACCCGGTCCACATAGTCGTGGTGCGTGAACCGGTGGACGTCCTTGGCGGACAGCCGGGGGTAGGGCGCGAAGAACCGGTAGTACTTCGACTCGTCGGAGACCTGCTCGTAGAAGCTGACCAGCCGGTCGGCGTCCTCGGTGGTGATGGGGCGGATCCGCGCCGTGCCGCCGTCGCGCAGCACCACGTCTGCTTCCCAGTGAGCCGGGTAGGCGTGCTCCTGCGAGGTCTGCATGGGGAAAGCCTACGGCCCGCCCACGGGTCGCGAAGGCGGTTCGCTGCGGGCAGGCTGGGGAGGCCGGTCGGCGGTCCGCCACCCCGTCCGAGTCGGCGAGGAGCACGCCGGAGCACATGAGACACTGGTCTAGACAACCCGCCAAGACTTGAAGGGCAACACCATGGCTGAACGCCGCGTCAACGTCGGCTGGGCCGAGGGCCTTCACGCCCGCCCCGCGTCCATCTTCGTCCGGGCCGCGACGTCTTCCGGCGTCCCTGTGACGATCGCCAAGACCGACGGCACGCCGGTCAACGCCGCCTCCATGCTGGCCGTGCTCGGTCTCGGCGCCCAGGGTGGCGAGGAGATCGTCCTCGCCTCCGACGCGGACGGCGCAGAGGCTGCCCTGGACCGCCTGGCCAAGCTGGTGGCGGAGGGCCTCGACGAGCTCCCCGAGGCCGTCTGAGCGCTCGGCACGAGGCGCATCGCACGAGGCGCCTGGCACGGGCGGAGTGCACACCGCTCCCCCGGCTGCGCGAGCCGTGCGGAGTACACCGCCCCGCAGCGGAAATCACGAACCACGCACGACAAAGCCGCGGCACTTCGAATTCCGGAAGCGCCGCGGCTTTTCGTTTACCGCTCCCCCGAGCAATTCCGGGCAGCATAAAACGGCCCGGCTCCAACACTCCCTTTTGTATACGCCGGCTGTTAATTCCGGCCGCTCGCCGTGTTTACGGCATGTTGCGAAGTCCTCACCCGCACCGCGCGCCGCAGCCGGTGCGCCGCAGCGACCCGCTCCGCGTGCAGGGCGGTCAGTGCCCGCGCGCGCTCCGCGTCGCGGCGCGCCACGGCGTCCACGATCGCCCCGTGCTCGGCCCAGGACTCGACCGGCTCGGCCGGCTGCTCCACGGCGTACATCCAGGCGGTCTTGTGCCGCAGCTGAGTCAGCAGAGCCGTCAGACCGGGGCTGCCGCAGGCCTGAGCCAGGGTCTCGTGGAACCAGGCGCCGAGGGAGCGCAGGTCCTCGCCCTGCCCCCGCCGCGCCCTGTCCTGGCCCAGCCTGACCAGGCCGCGCAGTACCTTCAGGTGCGCTTCCGTGCGGCGCTGGGCGGCACGCGCCGCGCCCAGCGGCTCGAGCAGCATACGGATCTCGAGAAGGTCGGCGGCCTCCTGCTCGGTGGGCTCGGCGACGCAGGCGCCCGCGTGGCGCCGGGTGACGACGAACCCCTCCGACTCCAGGGTGCGCAGCGCCTCGCGCACGGGAACGCGGGAGACTCCGTAACGGCGTGCCAGCTGCTCCTCGGTGAGCCGGCTGCCGCGTTCGAACACGCCGGAGACGATGTCGTCGCGGATCGCCGTGCATACCGAGTGCGCGGGAACGCGCATGACCGAACCTCCGCCTTGATCCGAGCGAAACGCAACCGATTGACGCGTGTTCCCGTGACTCTATTGCAATGCGCTCGGTTTTCCGACGGCAGGCGGGAACCCATGGAAACCTTTTGAATGAGCGGGCAATCACGGAATGGCGGAAACTAGCTGTTTTCCGACCCGCCCTCCATCGGGGGAGCCGTTGTAAACAGGATTCACATGGTCACGGTACGTACTGAAACC
>NZ_JBEXRZ010000382.1:0-3426 GCF_040613325.1 Streptomyces sp. NPDC006283
AACACTACCCCCCCCCCCCGGGGGCCCCCCACCCCCCCCCACCGCCCTGCTCCAAGCCGTCCCTGCGCCGATCAAAGGTGCTGCTCAGACGTACTGAAGTCGCCAGCTCACCCAAGTGGCGTACGGATCGGCGGACTTGAGGTTGAATACCTGGCGCGGCTCATGGTCACAGACGACAGGCGTGTCTTTGGAGTCGACCATGTGGCCGTTGCGGTACCAGTCGAAGCGCATGAACACGCACCGCCCGTCCTTCTTGCGGTCGGCAACCCAACCATTGACGTGAGCGGGGTTCCAGCAGGGGTGACCGGCCGAGGCTCCCCACTCGGGGGCGAACGACCACCCTGAACCGCACGAGGCCGCCGACTGACTGCTCTGGGCCGCCTGCGCAGTGCCTGACACCAAGCCGGCCGCTGCAAATGTGGCCGCAATTGCCGCCACGACGGTGGCTCTGCATCGCATTAACCCACCTCCGATACTTGTTGAAACGTGCATGCGTTCCGTGCACACCACATCACAGCACGTGAGGTCCAGTGACCCCAGCCCCCTATCCGGCCATGTGTGAGCGCCTGTTAATACGGCGCAATCCAGCGCCCGCAAAGCGGCATGGGCAGATCAGGCGAACTCTTCATCCTGCGCGTGGTGTCAGCGCGAATCCTCTGATCAGGCCCCGCCGAACAACACTCGCTCCGCAGGAGCGCGCCCGCTCCACCGATCACCTATCCACGTGCCGAAATACCGCTCCCAGCAGCTTGTACTCGTCGAGTGTGCGTCACCATGACGACATGCCATCGGCGCATACAGCCCTGTCCGCTGTCGCCGAGTTCCTGACCGCACCGCTCCTTGAACGACCCCGACCGCCTCCGCCCCTGACCGAGACGAGCACCCAGCGGCCCTCCTCGCAGTCCGGAATGCTCAACGTCCATGGCTTACGAGTTCGTGCGTGATTAGCGGTGAGATGGCTGACCTGGGTCGTTGGTCTGAATGTGGTGGGGGCTGAAGGGGCCCAGTGTCGAGGGAGTGAATCGTGGCATGGAAGCTCTCCTCTGATTGAGAACAGAGAGGCGCCCGCCGTACGTGGCAGCCGGAGTGACGGCGAGCGATGTCCAACCGTCGCGCCGGCTCAGGGCCAACCCCCGCGCGAGTACGACAGCGTCATGTGGAAGGAGTAGACCTTCGGGATGCCCATGTGGGGGAGAATCTTGCCCTCGTCGCCCAAGTCGACCTGGGCCTGGGCGCCGGGGATGACCTCGAACCGGCGGTGCATGCCGGCGAGTTCCTTCAGGGTGATGCCGAGTTCCTCGGCGATGCGGGGCCGGGCTTCCTGAACGTAGAGCTTGACGCGCTGATAGTTGCCAGTGAATCCGTACTCCGCGGCCAGCCGCTCGTGGATCACCGCGGCCTTCATCAGGATCTCCGCCGGCAGCATCGAGTCGACCAGACGCGCAAACTCGTCGATCCCCTCGCCTTCGGCCGCCCGTTCGGCGACCGGCGCGGCAGGGTCGCCGGACCCGGTGCCGACAGGTACTTGCGGACCGCCTTCCGGTCCAGCCCGTCTCCCGAGCCACCTCCGACAGGCTGATCGCCCCGGATTCCAACAGATTCCGAAACGCCAACTCCAACTATCGATGCGGATCCAGGACCGCCGTCGACCGCCTTCCGCCGCCTCTCACCGACCAAGCAGCAGAGTGCCGAGCAGCAGGTCTCACCACATCAACTGTCCCTTGTCATCCTTACGCGGGTGGGGCGTTCACGTGTACGCCGACGAGAGCTCGCAGCGGAGCCCGATGGGATATTCGCAGGCGCTGGTGGTCGCAGTGGCGGAGTGTTCGGCGCGCGCGGTGCTGGACACGGCAATCGGCGGTTTCAAGGACTCTGAGCGGATCGTGCCCCGACGAACGGAAGCCCATATCGAGTCACACGCTCAGCGACACGAGGGACCCCCTGTAGGACCTGGTGCGTCGATCAGTGGTGTTGCCCACAAAATCCGCCAGGGCTGGAACCTGGCGGGGCTTTTTTGGCTTTTCTGGATAAGAAATCGCAGGTGAATCGGTGACGATGGAGAAGCGTGTGATAATGGACAGCAAGCGGCGTGGACGTCTGACCGTGTCCGCTCTGCTCGGCAGCGCACTAGTACTCACGGGCTGCAGCAGCGCCGATGCCGACGGCCTTGCCGCCGCGAGCTCGAAGAAGTCCCAGGGGCAGGTGGACGAGGCGGCGGCCAAGGCCGCCTCGGACGCCCGAATAATCATCTCGCCCAAGAGCGGCGCGACCAACGCGGGCATCAACAACGACGCCAAGGTCACCGTCAGCAAGGGTACGCTCACCAAAATCACCATGACCACCGGCGACGGCAAGAGCTGGGCGCCGAACGGGCAGCTGGAGCGCGCGACGGTCTACAAGATCTCGGCCTCCGTCAAGGATGCGAAGGGCCGCGAGGCGCACGAGAGCTCCTCGTTCACCACGGTCTCGCCCGACAATAGCTTCATCGGCAACTTCACGCCCGAAGACGGCTCAACCGTCGGCGTCGGCATGCCGGTCTCGATCAACTTCAACAAGGCGATCACGGACCGCAAGGCCGTGCAGGCCGGTATCACCGTCTCCTCCAGCAGCGGCCAGGAGGTCGTCGGCCACTGGTTCAACTCCCAGCGGCTCGATTTCCGCCCGGACGACTACTGGCAGGAGGGCTCGACCGTTACGCTGAAGCTGAACCTGGACGGTGTGGAAGGTGCCGACGGCGTCTTCGGCGTCCAGCAGAAGACGGTGTCCTTCACCATCGGCCGCAATCAGGTCTCCACCGTCGACGCCTCCGCTAAGACCATGACGGTCACTCAGGACGGCAAGACGATCAAGACCATCCCGATCTCCGCCGGCTCGTCTGAGAACCCGACCTACAACGGTCGAATGGTCATCTCGGAGAAGTTCAAGGAGACCCGGATGAACGGTGCGACCGTTGGTTTCACGGACGACGACGGCAAGGGCGAGTACGACATCAAGGACGTCCCGCACGCCATGCGGCTGTCCACCTCCGGCACGTTCATCCACGGCAACTACTGGGGCGCCGACTCGATCTTCGGCAGTGTCAACACCAGCCACGGCTGTGTCGGCCTGAACGACGTCAAGGGCGCCGGGGACCCGAAGCAGCCCGCGGCCTGGTTCTACGACAACTCAATCGTCGGCGACGTCGTGGTCGTCAATAACTCCAAGGACAAGACGATCCAGCCCGACAACGGCCTCAACGGCTGGAACCTGAGCTGGGCCGACTGGAAGGCCGGCTCGGCGGTCTGATCCGCTGATCCCACGGGCTGTGGGAGATTGCGGAGCCGCTGATCCCGCCGTCGAAGGTGCGGGCCGCAGGGCGGCGGGACGCAGGACACGTCTGATGAGACGCTGTTCGCGGCGATCATCTATCTGTTGGTCAGCGGCTGC
>NZ_JBEXRZ010000383.1:0-3404 GCF_040613325.1 Streptomyces sp. NPDC006283
TAGAAGGGCTCTAGGGCCGAGAGGGCTACCTTGGCTTCGTGCATAGCGTCTACGAAGCGATCAACACCCCGTTCTCTCAGACGCTGGTTATAGGCCACCGCTGGCCCCGCTGCTGCAGGCCGCCGTGCCCGACGCGATCGAGCTCGCGGACGAGGACGTCACCGCGTTGCTGGGCGACGCCTCGCGGGCTCTCGCGGCCAGCGGGGTCCAGGTGCACTGGCCCAGGCAGTTGGCACGCAGACTCAACGCACGGGCCGTGATCGGCTCATCCGACGACGAGCAGCGGACGCGAGGGGACGAGTCGTCGGGACTGCCGTCGTTCCTCTCCGCGGACGCCCTGCTCTCCTTCAACTGGCGTTTTGCGCTCGGGGAGAGCCGGCTCACGCGTGCCGAACTGGACCGGCTCGCGGAAGCGGGCCGCCCTGTGGTGCGACTGCGCGACGAGTGGGTGCTCATCGACCCGGCCGAGGCACGGCGCGCCCGCGAGAGCCAGGACCGCAAGCTGTCCCCCGTCGACGCGCTCGGTGCCGTGCTGACCGGAACGGTCGAGGTGGACGGACGCACGGTCGAGGTCGAGGCTTCCGGTCCGCTCGAACGGCTCCGGGAACGGCTCGCCGCATCCGAGAACGCGCCGCAGGACATCGGGCAGCCGGCGGCGCTCGCGGCGAACCTTCGCGACTACCAGCTGCGGGGCCTCAACTGGCTCCACACGATGACGTCCCTCGGCCTCGGTGGCTGCCTCGCCGACGACATGGGGCTCGGCAAGACGATCACGCTCATCGCGCTCCATCTGCACCGGCAGACCGAGACTTCGGGCGCCGGCCCGACGCTCGTGGTGTGTCCGACCTCGCTGATGGGCAACTGGCAGCGCGAGATCGAGAAGTTCGCGCCCGGCACCCCCGTGCGGCGCTTCCACGGGACCGCACGCTCTCTCGGGGAGCTACGCGCCGGAGAGTTCGTGCTCACGACGTACGGCACGATGCGCCTCGACGCGGCCCGGCTCGCCGAGGTCTCCTGGGGCATGGTCGTCACCGACGAGGCGCAGCACGTCAAGAACCCTTACTCGGCGACCGCCAGGCAGCTTCGCACCATCGGCGCGAAGGCCCGCGTGGCGCTCACCGGGACCCCGGTGGAGAACAACCTGTCCGAACTGTGGGCCATCCTCGACTGGACCACGCCGGGGCTGCTCGGGCGGCTCGGCACCTTCCGCAACCGATACGCCCAGGCCGTCGAGGGCGGTACCGACCCGGCGGCGGCCCGCCGGCTGGCGGCGCTGGTACGCCCGTTCCTGCTCCGCAGGCGCAAGTCCGACCCGGGCATCGCACCCGAGCTGCCTCCCAAGACGGAGACCGACCGCGCGGTGTCGCTGACGCCCGAGCAGACGGGGCTCTACGAGGCGGTGGTCCGCGAGACCCTCGCCACCATCTCCGGGGCCGACGGGATGGAGCGGCGCGGCCTGGTGGTGAAGCTGCTGACGGCGCTCAAGCAGATCTGCAACCACCCGGCGCAGTACCTGAAGGAGGAACGCCCCCGCATCGCGGGCCGCTCGGGCAAGCTCGAACTGCTCGACGAACTGCTCGACACCATCCTGGCCGAGGACGCGAGAGTGCTGGTCTTCACCCAGTACGTCCGGATGGCACGGCTCCTCGAGGAGCACCTGGCCGTGCGCGGGGTGCCCACGCAGTTCCTGCACGGCGGCACGCCGGTCCCGGAGCGGGAGGCGATGGTGAACCGCTTCCAGAACGGGGAAGTACCCGTGTTCCTGCTGTCCTTGAAGGCCGCGGGCACCGGTCTGAACCTCACCAGGGCCGAGCATGTCGTGCACTTCGACCGGTGGTGGAACCCCGCGGTCGAAGCACAGGCCACCGACCGCGCCTACCGGATCGGACAGGACCGGCCGGTGCAGGTCCACCGGCTGATCGCGGAGGGGACGATCGAGGACCGGATCGCGCGGATGCTGGAACGGAAGAAGGATCTCGCCGACTCGGTTCTCGGTTCCGGCGAGGCGGCGCTCACCGAACTGACCGACGCCGAACTGGCCGACCTGGTGGAACTGCGAGGAACTGGGCGATGAACGGACCGGACGAACACGAGCGGACCTTCGCCGCGCTGCCCCCCGTTCGCGGCAGGGCCTTCGCGCAGAGCTGGTGGGGTCAGGCATGGCTGAAGGCCCTGGAGGACACCGCTCTCGACGGCGAGCAGCTGCGGCGCGGCCGCCGGCACGCCCGGGAGGGCGCGGTCGGGGCGGTCTCCGTACGGCCGGGAAGAATCACCGCGGTGGTCAGGGACCGCGACGGGACGGCCCACCGCAGTGATGTGCTGCTCCAGCAGCTCGACGACCAGGACTGGGACCGGTTCCTCGACACGGCCACGGACCGCTCCGGGCACATCGCGGCGCTGCTCGACCGGGACATGCCGCCGCATCTCGTGGAGGACGCGGCGGCGGCCGGAGTGGAGCTGCTCCCCGGCATCGGCGACCTGGAGCCCGAATGCACCTGCGACGCCTGGGACCACTGTCCGCACACGGCGGCGCTCTGCTACCAGGTCGCGCGCCTGTTGGACCAGGACCCGTTCGTGCTGCTGCTGTTGCGGGGACGCGGCGAGCGCCGTCTCCTGGACGAGCTCCAGCTGCGCAGCGTCGCACGGGCTCACCCGCCGGAGGCGGACGTGACGCCCGTGCGGGCGGGGCTGCGCGCCGACGAGGCGTTCGCGGTGGCCGGCGACCTGCCGCCACTGCCCGGTCCGCCTCCGCTGCCGGACGGACCCGGGCCCGCGCCCGCGCTCGACACGCAGACTCCGGCGGCCGACGGGCAAGACGCCGGCGCGCTGGAGTTCCTCGCGGCGGACGCGGCCGCGCGCGCCCACCTCATGCTGCGGCAGGCCCTCGCGCCCGGCCACGCCGAGCAGATTGCCGAGCCTGCCCCGACACGCGACCAGGACGCGGTGCGGATGGCGGCGTCGGTTCCGGGCCCGGTGATCACAGGAAGGCTCGCCGCCGGTACGGCACGCGGCCGGGGAGAGCTCGAACTGGCGGTCCGTGCATGGCACTACGGCGGCGCCGCCGGGCTGGCGGTGCTCGAGGAGGAGTTCACGCCGGACGCCGCACAGCTCGCCAGGGCCACCGACTGCCTCGCGGCGGCGTGGGCGGACGAGGCGGAGCGGCCACGGCTGCGCCCCGCGGGTCCGGCCCGCTGGACGGTCGTCGGCGCCCTGACACAACTGCGTCTGGGCCGCGACGGACAGTGGTGGCCGTTCCGCAAGGAACGAGGCGCGTGGGCGCCGGCCGGGCCCGCGTCACCGGACCCGGCCGAAGGCCGCCCGGCACGCCGTCGACATGGACGCGTACGCCCGCGAGTGGCAGCGCTCCAGCTACAAGAACGGCGCCAACCCGACGGGCGTCGTCT
>NZ_JBEXRZ010000384.1:0-3320 GCF_040613325.1 Streptomyces sp. NPDC006283
ATGGTCCCTAGTGAGCCCGGGGTGTCCAGCTGGACCTTGAACGACTTGAGGTGCGGCACCAGGGCCCCGAGGGGATTTGCAACACCATCTGCCGGCTTACTGCAGTGCCGGCCTTCTGTTTCCGCGACTTCGCCCAGAGGGCTCCGAATGCGGGGATCGCGAATGCGTGACCGTGGGACCACCTTCCGTTCCGGGGCCTGCGGTACCCGGGCCGACTACGTCAGCGCCCGGGCGATCCTGATGGCGTCCGCCTCCTTCTCTTCCTTCTTCCACTTGCTTGACACTGCGGGTCCTGCGTCTTGCTGACGGCCCCGGTGGGCCGCCCGGCCCGGCAGTCAGCGAGGGGACCCCGAGACACCCGGCCCCGCCACTCCACTGCCGTGCCACAACCTGTTCGTCCTGCACGGCAGTTCATCTCTGCCGCATGTTCCTGATTCTGGCTACGAGAAAGACGTTAATCCCGGCAGCTCCGAATGTCTACCACCGCCACGACAGATTTTCTGTCGGCAGGAGAAGCAGAATTCTGTCTTCCCTGCCACTGGGAGAGGCGGAGGACTCGTCAAGTCGCGGGTGAGCGCCGCGCCCCTGCGGTGCGTGCGCCCTGCGGGGCGGGGCACACGGAAAGATGTGACGACACCTGCCTCGGACACCGATCACCCGCGCCCGCGGACCGGCCGCCGCCTGCAACTGCCGTCGTGGCTGTCGGTACCGGTCGCCCTGCTGGTGGCCCTCGTACTGGTCGTCCTCGCCGGACGCTTCAGCCTGCTGCCCGGATTCGACGATGTCTTCGGTCAGGAGACGAAGGACCGGTCGGGGCCCGCTCTGCTCAAGTCCATCAAGGACATGAACCGTTACGAGGGCGCGGCGGGCAACTTCCAGATCGTCGTGGACCTGGAGAAGGACGCCAAGTTCCTCCCGGACGCGATCCGGGGCACCCGCACCCTGTACGTGGGGGCCGGCAGCGTCAGCGCGTACGTGGATCTCGGGGCCGTCGGCCAGGACAGCGTCACCGTCGACAAGGACCGCACAAAGGCCACGCTCCGCCTTCCGCACGCCCGCCTCGGCGAGCCTGCCCTCGACCCGCAACGGTCGTACGCGGTGTCCAAGCAGCGCGGGCTCCTCGACCGCCTCGGTGATCTGTTCTCCGACAACCCCGCCGATGAACGCGCGGTGAACCAGCTCGCGGCACAGCGCATCGGGGAGGCGGCGAAGGACAGCGGGCTCACCGAGCGGGCGGAGAGGAACACCACCGCCATGCTGGAGGGCCTGCTGCGCTCCCTCGGATTCCGGCAGGTGACCGTCGTGTACGGATGACGGTGTGCGGCGGGTCGTTCGACGCGTGGCAGAACTCGTTGTCGTACGGACGTGGCGCTGTGTCAGAATCCGGCGCATGCCAGTTCGATATCCGCACCCCCTGCGTCCTGGTGACCGCGTCGGCGTCACCTCTCCTTCGAGCGGAGTCCCGAAAGAACTGCGTGCGCGCCTCGATGTGGCGATTCGTGATGTGGAGGCGCGGGGATACGAGGTGGTCGTCGGCCGGTGCATGGATGGTGCCGGGCATGTCAGTGCCCCTGCGGCCGACCGTGCGAGCGAGCTGATGTCGATGCTGACGGATCCCGGCATCAGGGCCGTGGTGCCGCCGTGGGGCGGGGAGATGGCGATCGACCTGCTGCCGCTGCTCGACTGGGACAGGCTGCGTGAGGCCGAGCCGACCTGGCTTGTCGGCTACTCCGACATGTCGACCCTCATGACGCCGCTGACTCTCCTCACCAGCACGGCGACTCTTCACGGCAACAACCTGATGGACACCCCCTACCAGGTGCCCGAGGGACTGTTGTCGTGGCTGGACATCGCCGCCGCCCCGCAGGGACACCCGTTCACGCAGAGTCCGCCGAACCACCACCGGGCCACGGTCTGGGACGACTGGAGCGCCCATCCAAAGGTGCGGGAGTGCAAGCTGAGCACACCCGGCAGGTGGACCAGGCTGGACGGCGAGGGGGACGTGGAGGTCGAGGGGCGTCTGATCGGGGGCTGTATCGAGACACTGTGCAACCTCACGGGGAGCCCCTACCTCGATGTCTCCGCCTTCGCACGGGCCGAGAGCCCGGAAGGGCTTGTGGTGTACGTCGAAGCGTGCGGCGACGACGCCTTCAGCATCTGCAGAAACCTGCACGGGATGCGGTTGGCCGGTTTCTTCGACGAGGCGAACGCGGTCCTCGTGGGCCGCACCCCGGCGCCCGACGCCGGTTCGCTCACCCAGCACCAGGCTGTACTCGACGCGCTCGGGCCCCTGAACGTGCCGGTCATCGCCGATGTCGAGTGCGGGCACGTCGCGCCCTACCTGCCGCTGGTCAACGGAGCGCGCGGCCGGGTCGTCCTCACCTCCTCCCGTAACGAGCTGACCCAGACACTGGACTGACGCTCGGCGTGGGATGCGCGAGGAGTCCTGCAGCGCGTCTCGGGCGGTCGGGGCGGGCTGCCTCCGGGGCGGATGATCTTCGCGGCTGTGCACTGCCTATGCTGCCCGGATGCCGAGCAACCGCAGCCAGACGCCCCGCCGCACCGTGAAGCGCCGCCGGACCCGTACCACGCCGCTGTCCCACATGGGCGGCTACGGGGTGGACGGGCGGCGGCTGGTGGGGCTGACGGCCGGCCTGGTGCTCTACGGCGTGGCGACGGCCGCCGGGGCAACCGTGCTCGGGCAGGCCGCGCCGGGCTTGGACTGGCTGGTGTTCGCCATGGGATTCGTGCTCGGTTTCGGCCTGGCCGTTGCGCTGCTGTTCCTGCACAGGGCGGCGTGGACGGCCGTACTGAGCCTTCCCGGCACGGCGGCGGTGCTGGTGGGAGCGCAGGCCGGCAGGACCGGCCTGGTCGTGGCCGGCGCCGTGCTGTGGACCGTTCTGACCGTGGTGGCCGGACGGCGCGGGTTCTGGCGGCGCCGCCGGGGCCTCGTTCCCTGGTGGGACAGTCTCGTCTGACGCCGCGTCCTGCCGCCCGACAAGGGCGGCGGCGGGCCGTCCGGCAGGTTCACCGCACCGACGGCCGCCGCGCCCGGAACTCGTGGGTGCCGCGCCGGCGTTGGGCTACGCGTCGTAGGTGACGGTGGTCATCATGCCGGATTCGGAGTGGTAGATGTTGTGGCAGTGGAGCATCCAGTCGCCGGGGTTGTCGGCGTCGAAGTCGAGGACGAGTTTGTTGTGGGGCAGGACGGTGGCGGTGTCCTTGCGGGCGCCGTTGGAGTCGATGCCGGCGAGGGCGTAGGTGTGGCCGTGCAGGTGGACGGGGTGCCACATGTCGGTGGCGTTGACGACGACCAGCCG
>NZ_JBEXRZ010000385.1:0-3269 GCF_040613325.1 Streptomyces sp. NPDC006283
GCACGAACAGGACGATGAAGAAGAACATGCCGAACATCGCCGCCGCGAGGCTCATCATGATCAGGCCCGTGCCGGCAGGCTCGACGCTCCCCAACTGCGCTCCTGGAGCACTGAAGTTGACGCTGCGTAGCGCCAAGGTCGCTTACGCGCCGGGGGAGAAGCCCTCGTTCCAGCTCGTCGTCTCCAACTCCTCCGCGACGACCTGCAAGGCGGACTTCGGCCCCAAGGCGGCCGTGTTCACCGTGACCGACGCCGAGGACGACGCCATGTGGTCCACCAAGGACTGCCCGAGCCCGGCCGGAAGCCGCCTGCTCCAGGTCCCTGCGGGCTCGACGATCACGCACACCGTGGAGTGGGACCGCAAGCGGAGCGCGCCGAAGTGTGCGACGCCGCCCGCCGGTGCCGTCGGGCCGGGCACCTATCTGGTGGAGGCCGCGTTCCCCGGCGCGACGGTGCTGCCCGCCTCGTTCCGTCTCGAGAAGAGCTGAGGCAGGGCGCGACGAGCGGTTGGTTGCTCGTAGCTCCGGCGCTACACGTACCGCTCGAGGATCGACGACTCGGCGAGCCGCGACAGGCCCTCCCGTACGCTGCGGGCCCGCGCCTCGCCGACGCCGTCCACCGCCTGCAGGTCGTCCACGCTGGCCGCGAGCAGCTTCTGCAGCCCGCCGAAGTGCTCGACGAGCCGCTCGATGATCGCTCCCGGCAGCCGCGGAACCTTGGCCAGCAGCCGGTAACCGCGCGGAGAGACTGCGGAGTCGAGCGTCTCGGGGGAGCCGCTGTATCCGAGCGCCCTTGCGACGGTGGGCAGTTCGAGAAGCTCGGCATGGCTGAGCGCGTCGAGCTCGGCGAGCGCCTCGTCCACGGTGCGTGAGCGCTTCGCCGTGGGCTCGGGCACGTAGTCCCGGACGACCAGTTCACGCTCGGGCTCCACGCCGGCGATCAACTCGTCGAGCTGGAGGGCCAGCAGGCGGCCGTCGGTGCCCAACTCCACCACGTACTCGGCGATCTCGGTCGCGATCCGGCGCACCATCTCCAGCCGCTGGGCGACCGCTGTGACGTCCCGGACCGTGACGAGGTCCTCGATCTCGAGGGCGGAGAGCGTGCCCGCGACCTCGTCGAGGCGGAGCTTGTACCGCTCGAGGGTGGCGAGGGCCTGGTTTGCGCGGGACAGGATCGCCGCCGACTCCTCCAGGACCCGGCGCTCGCCGTCCACGTACAGCGCGATCAGGCGCATCGACTGCGAGACGGAGACCACGGGGAAGCCGCACTGCCGGGAGACCCGGTCCGCGGTGCGGTGCCGGGTGCCCGTCTCCTCCGTGGGGATCGACGCGTCCGGGACGAGCTGCACACCGGCCCTGAGGATCTTGGAGATGTCCTTGTCGAGGATGAGCGCGCCGTCCAGCTTGCACAGCTCGCGCAGCCGGGTGGCGGTGAACTCCACGTCCAGCACGAAACCGCCGGTGCACATCGACTCGACGGTCTTGTCCATGCCGAGAACGATCAGGCCTCCGGTGTTGCCGCGGAGGATGCGCTCCAGTCCGTCGCGCAGGGCGGTGCCCGGGGCGACGGCGCTCAGGGCGGCGCGGATCAGCGCTTCGTTGCCGGAGCCTCCGCCGGACTTTCCGGGTGCTGATGCCCCGTCCTTGGCTGCCACTGCACTCCTCCGGCTCGTACGGGTGGGCGAGACCAGGGCAAAGTCTACCGGCGAGCTTCCTCCTCCCGTGGGGCCTCCGCCCGCTCTCTGCGTGAGCCGCCGCCCGAGCCGCCCTGACGGCCACGCGGAAGCACCCGCAGAGCATCCCCCACGTTGGCCACTTCTGTGACCTTCATACCGGCGGGGACCTTGCCGGGATCGGTCGGCACCAGGGCGTGTGTGAAGCCGAGACGGTGCGCCTCCGCCAGCCTGCGCTGGACGCCCGTGACCCTTCTGACCTCGCCCGCGAGGCCGACCTCGCCGATCGCGACCAGATTCTTCGGCAGCGGTGTGTCGCTCGCCGCGGACGCGAGGGCGAGCGCGACGGCCAGATCCGCGGCGGGCTCGGAAAGCTTCACCCCGCCGACCGTCGCGCTGTAGATGTCGCGCTTGCCGAGGGCGGAGATACGGCCGCGCTGCTCCAGCACCGCCAGCATCATCGACACGCGCGAGGTCTCCAGCCCCGACGTGGTGCGCCGGGGGGAGGGGATCTGGGAGTCGACGGTCAGTGCCTGAACCTCGGCGACCAGAGGACGGCGGCCCTCCAGGGTGACCGTCAGACAGGTGCCGGGGACCGGCTCGTCCCGGCGGGTCAGGAACAGGCCCGAGGGGTCCGCGAGGCCGGTGATGCCCTCGTCGTGCAGCTCGAAGCAGCCGACCTCGTCCGTCGCCCCGTAGCGGTTCTTCACGCCGCGCACCAGGCGCAGGCGGGCGTGCCGGTCGCCCTCGAAGGAGAGCACCACGTCCACCAGGTGCTCCAGCAGCCGCGGTCCGGCGATGGCGCCGTCCTTGGTGACATGGCCGACGAGCAGCGTCGACATGCCGCGCTCCTTGGAGGCGCGGATCAGCGCGCCCGCAACCTCCCGGACCTGGGCCATGCCGCCGGGAGCGCCGTCGATCTCGGGGGACGCCACGGTCTGCACGGAGTCCAGGATCAGCAGCGAAGGCTTGACCGCGTCGAGATGGCCGAGCACCGCGGAGAGGTCGGTCTCCGCGGCCAGATAGAGGTGGTCGTGCAGGGCGTTGATCCGGTCGGCGCGCAGCCGGACCTGGCTCGCGGACTCCTCGCCCGTGACATAGAGCGTGCGGTGGTCGGCGCTCGCCGCCTTGGCCGCGACGTCGAGCAGCAGCGTGGACTTGCCGACACCCGGCTCGCCCGCGAGCAGCACGACGGCGCCGGGCACCAGCCCGCCGCCGAGGACGCGGTCGAGCTCGTCGACGCCGGTCGTGCGGGCGGTCGCCTGCCGGCCGTCGACCTGGCCGATGGGCAGGGCCGCGGTGGAGACGCGGCCGGCGGCGGTGGTGCGGACGGCGGGCGCGCCGTACTCCTCGACTGTGCCCCAGGCCTGGCACTCGGGGCAGCGGCCGAGCCACTTGACGGTCGTCCAGCCGCATTCGGTGCAGCGGTAGGACGGCCGGTCCTTCGCGGATTTCGTACGGGCAGCCATGCGCAAACCGTAACGGTGGCCACCGACAGTGCCGCCGCCCGGCCGATGGACGGAGGGGAGGGGGAGCGTACGGGCGTGTGACGGGAGCAGGGTGAGGGGGCGCGCAGGCGTGCGACGGGGAGAGGGGA
>NZ_JBEXRZ010000386.1:0-3257 GCF_040613325.1 Streptomyces sp. NPDC006283
TGCTGCGGCACAAGGCGACGGGGGCTGTGGTGCGGACGCTGTCGGGTGGTGAGGCGCGTGGTCTGGTCTCGCCTTCGTGGGACGGCAAGGACGCGTCCGGCCGGTTGGTGGCGAACGGCGCCTACACGTGGTCGTTCTCGGCGAAGCCGGCCGACGGCCAAGGCGCCGACCTGACCGTCACGGGCGCGGTCAGCGTCAGCGGAGCCGCCCCCGTCTTCCGAGACCTGGTCGGCGACGACGGTTTCGGCGAGCTGCTGGTGAAGGACTCGGCCGGTCTGGTGTCGCTGTACAAGGGCACGGGCACGGGCGGGGTCTCCTCGCGCGTGGCGGGCAGCGGGAACTTCTCGACCAGCGCCTATCTCGTTCCCTTCGGGGACGTGAACGGTGACCGGTGCAATGACGTGCTGGTGCGGCTGGGGACGGAGCTTCGGGTGTACCGGCCGGGTTGCGGGAAGGTGGTGTCGCCGTCGTCGCCGTACACGAGCATCGGTACGGGGTGGGGTCAGTTCGATGTGCTGACCTCACCGGGTGATGTGAACGGTGACGGCCGGCAGGACCTGATCGCCCGACAGACCACGACCGGTGACATGTACTTCTATGCGGGCACGGCTGATCACCGGTTCAAGGGCCGGGTGAAGATCGGTACGAACTGGAAGACGTACGCGAAGGTCGTGGGTGCCGGTGATCTGAACGGTGACGGCCGGGGCGACCTGCTGGGTGTCGACAAGGCGGGTGCGCTGTGGCGTTACTACGGCACCGCGACCGGCGGCGTTACGTCGCGTGTGAAGCTGGCGGATGCCTGGGGCACGTCGTACACGTCGGTCGTCGGCATGGGTGACATCTCGGGTGACGGGAAGCCGGACGTCGTGGCGCGTGACACGGCCGGGAAGCTGTTCCGGTTCAGCGGGACGGGCAACGGCACGCTCGGCGGCCGGGTGCAGATCGGCAACAGCGGCTGGACGGCCTTCAAGGGCCTGTACTGACCCTTGCCCACCGAGCGGTAACAGCCTTTCGGCCATGGCCGAAAGGCTGTTACCATCCGCTCACCTGCAGTGGGGGGCACTGAGGGCAGGATGGGCGGGGCAGCCGACGCGCCCCTCACACATCTCATCGAAGCACCGCGTCTTCCGTGACGTTTCACCGGCGACGGCGTGCCGATGCCATGCGCTCCCTTCATGCACCGGAGATTTTTCATGTGCCCGAAGAGGAGACACGTGTACGGGAAGAGACCCTTGGGCGGCTTCGTCGCCGCTGCCGTCGTGCTGGGAGCGGCCGTGATCGCCGGCCCGGCGTTGCCCGGCGCCTCGGCGGCGGAGCCCTCGGCGCAGGTGGTGATCCCGGGCGTCACGACTGACGTCCCCATGCGCAGCGATCTGTTGAACGTCGGACCGCACGGGTACCTCCGCGTCGAAGAGGGGCGCGGTGCGGTCTGGCGGTCGTACGACGGTGAGGCCGACGTCCAGGTCGATGCGACCGCGGACGTCGACGGGCGTACGTTCCAGTGGGGCACCGGGTCGGATGTCGTCGCCCAGTACCGGGAGGCGGCGAAGACCGTCGAGCTTCGGGACATGGTCACCGGTGACACGGTGACCGTCGCTCTTCCGTCCGGCCACGAGTATTTCGGGACGTTCGGCAGAAACGTTCTGACCCGGGACTACGACTCCCGCTTCCATGTGCTCGACATGGAGACGGGGCAGCTGCGCGACAGCCTCGTCGAGGGCGAGACCTCGCGGGGCGGCTACGCGGTCATCCCGGGGCTCGGTGACGCCGACGGTCTGGTGATCGCCTACGCCGGGAAGATCGTGTGGCTGGATGTGACACAGCGTCGCGCCGTGCCCCTTCCCTTCACCGATCTGCGTGCGGACGACCTGGCGCTGACCTCCGACCACCTGCTGTACCGGGCGAACGGCAAGGTGTCGATCTTCCGGCGCGACGACCCGACGCAGGCGGAACGAACCTGGCCGCTGGCGGACGGCGACGACACCCGCCTCCTCGGTATGGTCGGCGACGAGCTGATCGTGGCCCGTCACGATGCGGCGCTGGGCCCGCTCGACCGGGACTTCCACTCCTGGCGCGTCGAGGCCCAGCCGATGGACGGCACCGCGGCACGCACCCTGCTGGCCCGATCAGAGGGGCTGGCCAGAGCCACGGCCGGCGGCGGTCTGCTGGTGAACGGCGGACCGAACACCTCCGACTGGGGCGTCCAGCGGATCGAGACCGACGGCTCCCAGCGCGCGGTGGCTACCCGCGAGACCCGCGTCGTGTCGAGGACCGTGCCGAACAAGGTGCACCGCATGACGTTCAACCAGGGGCGCCTGACCACGGTGGAAGGCGTCGCCGAGCTCGCGCGCGCGGGGATGTACACGCGCACCGCCGGGCCGGAGGGCGGATCGATCGTCCACGGCGACCGGAAGGACCGCGGCTGGCTGGTGCTGCCCGACGAGTGCGCGATCGACTACTGCCCGAAGGTGCAGGAGACGGGCGACGGACGCATCGTCTACGGCGGTGAAAGGGGCACCGGCCCCACCCAGGTCATGCCGCTGCACCGGCTGTCCGACGGCGGCCGACTCCCGGGCGCCAAGGTCGACGTCGGTACCGGCTCCTCGGGCTTCGTCGGCAGCTGGGGCCGCTGGGCGGTCGTCTACGCGACGGCGTCCGGCGGTGGGTCGGAGACCCGCATCGTGGACACCGACACCGGCAAGGTCGCAAGGACGCTCCCGGTGCACCCGTTCGACCTCTCCGGCACCACGCTGTGGACAGGAGGCGGCAGCAAGGGCGAGGTCGTCGGCTACGACATCCGGACGGGTGCCAGACTGCAGTCCGCGTACGCGTACATCCCGGACTGCTTCGTCGAAGGCGCCTCCGTGGTCGGCCGCTGGCTGCACTGGAACTGTTCCGGTCGCAACGACGAGGGCGTGTACGACCTTCAGACGCGCACGATCACGCCGCTCGGCATCGGATACAACGCCGGTGCGCAGCTCGGCGACGGGCTCGTCGCCTATCTGCGGGACGACAAGATCAGAGTGAAGGACCTGCGCGACGGCGGCAACGAGTTCGACGTCGACGCCGGCCTGCCCCCGTACGACGAGGCCTGGTCGGTCGACCCGACGACGAACACCCTCGCCTGGGCCGACGCCAAGGGCGCGATCCGCCTGCTCGGAACCGGCGTCGCCACCTCCGCCCTGGGCGTGGTGGATTCCGATGCTGCGGCGTCGGTGAACGTCAAGGGTGGTGTGTGGAAGCCGCGTTGGTGGTTG
>NZ_JBEXRZ010000387.1:0-3244 GCF_040613325.1 Streptomyces sp. NPDC006283
ACGTTCCTGGGCGCACCCGCCGGCCCGCTCGGCGAAACCCTCACCTACCACACGCACGAGCAGGCCGTGCACGTCCGCGACCACCACGGCACCACAACCCGTCACCCCGGCACCCTCTTCGAGCACCTCCAGCACCAGCTCGCCGCCCGCGCCCTGCCCGCAACCGGCCTGCCCTTCGAGTTCAAACAACCTTACGTCAACGCGATTGACGTTAACAGTGGTAGGCGCGTTGGATCGGATCCGACAGGCGGTACCTCCGCTATCGGCGCCTGCACATCACGTTCCGGGAAACGAGGTTGGTTTGGCCATGCATGTTCTTGTCAGGAGAGCCAGCGCCGCCGCGGTCGCGGCCCTGGAAGACGGACAGCCGCTTCAGCGCCGAACAGATCGACGCGAGCGACAAGACGGCCGTCACTTCACTCCTGCGCCGGCTGCACTGCGACGTCCCGCTCACGCCATCGACCCGCGCTTCGTGATGCCGCTGCTCCAGGCACCCCTTGCCGCCAGGGCGCGCTACCTAAGCACGGCGACGTCGCTGTCTCGCCCGCGCCCGGAGCGTCCCTGCAAACTGACCGGCGTCAAGGTCGGCGACACCCCGCTCGCATGTGTCGAGGACTGGGAGAAGGCTGACCTGCTTGCCCTGCTCGAGTTCGGTGGGGAGCCGGGGCTGCCCCCTGCCTTCACCCGTCATGCCCCTCGGGGGCGGTAAGGGAATGCAGGAGCCGAAGCCCCAGTGGCCGCTGGCAGGACGGGACAGGGAACTGGAAGCCTTTACGGCGGCGTGGGGGGAGCGACACTGCGAGGTGGTTGTGATTTCCGGGTCGGCTGGGGCGGGTAAGTCGCGGCTGGGCGAGGAGTGCCTGGCCCGGGCAGTCCGCGCGGGTTACAAGGGTGTGCGGGCGGTCGCATCGGCATCGTCCGCCACGATGCCCTTGGGCGCGATCGCGCACCTTATCCCAGCTGGTGTGGATCTGTCCGACCCGGTGAAGGGTTACGCGGCGGTCGCCCACGCGCTGTCCGGGCCACAGCAGGGGCGGTGGGCGTTTTGGGTCGATGACCTGCACTTGCTGGACGCGGCATCGGGAGTGCTACTGCGCCAGCTGATGGACGCCGGCATGGTCCGCCTGATCTGCACGGTCCGCACAGGGGAACCCGTCACCGAAGCTGTGGATGCTCTCACAAGCGGGCTCGCGGTGCATCGGATGGAGCTGACCGAATTCACCGCAGAGCAAGCGGGAGAAGTGCTGCAGGTCGCGCTCGGCGGGCCGATAGGGCGGCACGCCTTGCAGGAGCTGCATTCCACCTCCGGCGGGAATGCGCTGTATCTGCGGGAGCTCGTGCAGGGTGCACTGCAGGCTGGGAGCCTAGCCAGTGACGGGGAGATCTGGAGGCTGGCAAAGGACTGGCTGGTAGTCACACCAAATCTGATCGAACTCATCGAAGCGCGACTGGCCGCCGCCAACCTGCAGGCTCGGCCCGTGCTGGAGCTGCTCGCGCTGTGCGAGCTTGTGCCGTTGGCCGACGCCCAGACCCTCGCGTCGCTGGACACGCTGGCCGACCTGGAAGAAGCAGGGCTGACCCAAGTCACCACCGACCGGCGCCGCACCAGCGTGCAGTTTGCCCACCCCCTGTACAGGGAGGTGCTGCGTGCTGGCATCCACGCCCCACGCCGCCGCACCCTGCTGCTTCAACAGGCCGAAAGGGCCAAAGCCCGCGGTGCCCGCCGCCGAGACGACCCCCTGCACATCGCCACCTGGCAGCTGGACGCCGCCGGCACCGCCGACCCAGCCCTCTTGCTCCGAGCCGCCGCCCACGCCCGCCACACCCACGACTACGAGCGCGCCGTCACTCTCTTCCAAGCCATGTCCGACTGTGACCGCACCATAGGCACTCGCGTCGCCGTCGGTGACGCCTTGTTTCAAATGGGCAAATTTAGCCAGGCCGAGGCGGTGCTAGGCGAGGCCGACGCTTCCGTTACTGATGAGGCGAAGAAAGTGGCAGTAACGCTGGCCCGGACTATGAACCTCGCCTTCGGCGTCGCCGCTAGCGACCAGGCGCTGGCCGTCAACGACGCCGCCCTGGCACAAGTTCACGATCCGGCCTACCAACGCATGCTGCGGATCAACGAGGGCTCCCTGCGCATCAGCGCTGGGCAGCCTGCCCATGGTCTAGCCCGAATGCAGGATATGGACGCTGAAGCCAGCCAGACCCAGGACACTAATGCGTGGCTGCAAGGGGCACTGATGAAACCCATCGGATTGGCCGTGCTAGGCCGAACGATGCAGGCAGTATCCACCGCCGAAAGCAACTATGCCGTTCACCTACAAATCGACGAGCGAACTCTGGTCTCCCACCCGGCTATCCAGCGTATCCCGCTGGTATTCGCCTTGAGCGAGACCGGCCGACTCGCCGATGCCCGCGCCACGGCTGAGCAAGCATTCATGGAAGTCACCGCCTCCTGCACAAGCGTGCGGGTGTGGATGGCTATCCTTGCTGGCCATGCGGAGTGGTTGTCAGGCCATCTAGTGACGGCTCGCCGCTGGTACGCGGAAGCCGCCACTCTCGCACGCACCAACGGCTGGGCCATGGCACTACAACCAGCGCTCAGCGGCCTGGCTGCGTGCGCGGCACTACTCGGCGATCTAGAAGCGGCCGAGAGGGCACTAGCCGAGCAGCCCACCAGCCAGTTTCCTCCTGGCTTCCTCCCAGCCAGGACGGAGCGACTGGGACAGGCATGGTTTTACGCCGCCCGTGGACATCTCGCCCAGGCCCGGGCCGTACTCGCCGAAGCCGCGGAAGGCGCCAGGAAGGACGGCCACATCACCTCCGAGGCACTGCTGCTCACCGATGTCGCCCGACTCGGTGGGGCACAGGACGTCGCGGGGCGGCTGACCGAACTCGCCGAACAGTGCGACGGAACCTTTGCGCCCGCACGAGCCCATCTGGCCGGAGCTCTGGCCAAGAACGAACCCGAACAGCTCCTGGCAGCCGCGGACGAGCTTGAGCGCATCGGGGCGGACCTGTCAGCCGCCGAGACAACCTCCGCCGCAGCCGCAGCCTGGCGCGCGGCCGGTCAGGCTCGTCGGGCAACAGCCGCAACCCACAAAGCTCAGCGCCTGGCGGACCGCTGCCAGGGCGCCCGCACCCCGATGCTGATCACGGCCAAGGGCAATCTCGATCTTCACGTCCAGACCTGCCCAACCGACGGCCTTGAGGTCCTTGGTGGCGACGACCGGGGTACGGC
>NZ_JBEXRZ010000388.1:0-3145 GCF_040613325.1 Streptomyces sp. NPDC006283
ACATGATCAACCTGCGTGCTTCAACCCCCACCACACACAGACCAACGACCCAGGTCAGCCGCCGTCACCGCTAATCACGCACGAGGTCGTTAGACACCGAGGCGGCTGCTGCTGCGCCGCGACGGACGGGGCCACTGCGCGTTGACATCGTGATGTTCGACGGAGTCGAGGAGCTCGACTGCATCGCTCCTTATGAAGTCTTCTCAGCCGCTGCCATGCACAGCGCTAACGGGGTCGAGGTCCGGTACGTCACCACAGGACGGCCCAGGCTGATCCGAGCCGCGTACGGAACGGCGATCCAGGTGAAGCACCGCTGGGCTCCGGCCGAAGCAGATGTGATCGTGGTGCCCGGCGGCGGCTACACCCGCCGCGCCGGACCGGGCGTCTGGGCCGAGATCGACAGCGGTGTGCTCCCACGAGCACTCGCCACCGCCCCGCGCAAAGGGCTGACGATCAGCTCGCTGTGCGGTGTCGTCAAGAACGCCCGCGTGGTCGACGACGGGGATCTCGTCACCGCCGGCGGCATCACCTCAGGGCTGGAGCTGGGCCTGTGGCTGGTGAAACGCGAACTCGGCTCGGAAGCCGCTACTGGCGTGGAGAACATGCTGGAGTACGAGGCACGGGGAACCGTCTGGCAGGCGCCCATGCACAACGCATCACGGTGCGAAGGCGTACCTCGAAGAACAGGGCGTCCTGATCGGAAAAGCTCTGTAGCTCGGTTTCCTGCGTGATCCGCCCCTCGATCCCCTGTGGCCACGGCACGCCGGCGACCAGCGATCGCGTGCCGTGGCAGGCAGCAGAACTGGCTCCGTCCACGAGACCGGACAGCAGTTTAGGAGGCGTTCGAGGGCAGCGACAGGCATTCGATGTTCACGAGTTTCAACAGCACTGGACACCGCCGAGCGCAGCGGAGCAGGGTCGGAGCGCGCCGTAGCAGTACAGGCAGGCCGCCAGCGAGGATGTCCACCATGAGCACGGACCAGACCCTCCACCCCCTCCGGCCGACGCACTCAGCATCTGCGGTGTTCGGTGCGGGAGCGGCCATCGGCGTTCTGGGCGGGATGATCGGGCTGGGCGGCGCCGAGTTCCGCCTGCCCCTGCTGATCGGCCTCTTCGGATTCGCCGCGCTGTCGGCCGTCATCCTGAACAAGGCGATGAGCCTGGTTGTGGTCCTGGCCGCGCTGCCCGCGCGACTGGCCGCGGTCCCGGCCGCTGAGGTCGCCGCCCGCTGGCCCGTCGCGGTCAATCTGCTGGTCGGCAGTCTCCTCGGCGCCTGGGCTGGCGCGTCCTGGGCGGTCCGCATGCGCAGCACCACCCTCTACAAGGTGCTGGCGGCCCTGATGGTCCTCATGGCCGCCGCGCTCGTGGTCACCCACACCATCACCCTGGACACCCTCGCGCTGCCGCTCTGGGCCCAGATCCCCGCCGGAGTCGCCGCTGGGTTCGGCAGCGGTGTCGTTGCCGCGATCATGGGGGTGGCCGGCGGGGAGCTGCTGATCCCGACGAGTGTTGCTGTTCGGGGAGGACATCAAGACCGCCGGAAGTCTCTCCCTGCTGGTCTCCCTGCCCACCATGCTGGTCGCGTTCGCCCGCTACAGCCGTGACGGCAGCTTCGCCGTCCTCGGCGCGAACCTTCGCTTCACGGCGGTCATGGCAGCCGGCTCGGTTGCCGGGGCCGTGTTGGGCGGGCTGCTCCTGGGAGTGTTCCCGGACTTGGTGCTCATCCCCGCGCTGGCCGTGATCCTGCTCGTCTCAGCAGTCAAGCTCGCCCGTCACGACTGAGCTACGGCCGGGTGCCTCCCAATGTCATGAACATCGACTCCGGCCCGAATCAGGTGCCTCCCAAAACCCGTGAACAAGTGACTTCACGACTTGTGAATCGCCACAGAGCAGTCGCCTGCTCAGGCACTTTGCGTCGTGCGCAGGACCCGTCGTGCGACCGACGTGATGTGCAGTTCGTCGGGGCCGTCGAGGATCCGGGCCGCTCTGCCGGTGCGGAACAGGGCGGGCAGTGCGGTGTCCGGACCGAGGCCCGCGGCTCCGTGCACCTGGATCGCCGCGTCGGCCACCTGCTGAAGGGTGCGGGCGGCGGCCACCTTGGCCAGGCCCACCTCGACGTGGGCGTCGAGTCCCGCGTCCAGGCGGGCCACTGCTTCGTACACGAGTGGACGGGTCGTTCGCAGGGCGAGCAGCGACTCGAAGACGTGGCGCTGCACGAGCTGGAGGTCGCCGAGCGGGCCGCGGAAGCGGGTACGCGTCACCGCGCGCTCGCGCATCAGATTGAAGGCCCGCGCTGCCTGACCCAGCCAGCGCAGGCAGCGCAGGGTGCGGCCGAGCTGGAGGCGTTCGCCCGCGACAGCCAGGGCCTTGCCGCGCTCGCCGATCAGGTGGTCACCGTCGACCACGACCTGGGCGAGGGCGATCTCCCACTGCCCGCTCGCCCCGAACACCGGCAGTTCCCGCACCACACGGAAGCCGGGCGAGTCGGACGGCACCAGGAGCAACGACAGCCCTTCCCGGTCCGCGGGTTCGCCGTCGGTGCGAGCGAGTACCGTGACCAGATCGGCGTCGGCCGCCCCGCTGGTGAACCACTTCCGCCCGCTCACCCGCCAGGTGCCGTCCGCCCCCGGCACAGCGCGGGTGGCGGTGAGGAAGGGATCCGTACCCGGTGTGTCCGGCTCGGTCATCGCGTAGCACGCCCGTATCTCGCCGGCGACCAGGCGCTCGGCGTACCGCTCACGGACGCCGGGGCTGCCGTGGCGCCACAGCATCAGTGCATCGAGCAGCGGTGCCGACCCGAGGGCGGCCGGTCCGTGGTCGCTGGCGCCCTCGGCCTCGGCGACATGGGCGTACGAGCGCAGTGGGAGTCCCTGGCCGCCGAGTTCCGTGGGAAGCGGCAGCGCCCACAGACCCTCGGTCCTGGCCTCCTTCTGCAGTTGGAGCAGGGTGGCGGCGGCATCGGGCCCACCGGCGTCCAGCACTGCCTCGCGGGGCAGCACCCGGTCGCGTACGAATGCTGCGACGCGGTCTCTCAACCCGATTGTTTCCGCCAAATGCTCACCTACGACTTTCGGCAGGAACCCCCGCCCCTGGTCCTGCTCGACGTCTCCGCTCAGGACTGGTCGTCCGCCATCCACCAGGCGAC
>NZ_JBEXRZ010000389.1:0-3066 GCF_040613325.1 Streptomyces sp. NPDC006283
CCGGACGTCGACCGCTGCGCCGTCTTGTTCGCGTGCGCCGCCGCGTCCGCCACCCTGCGGTCGGGGTGGTGGCCGTGCAGGGTGTTCAGAATGCGGAACGACGTGTTGGGGTCGGCCTGCGCCAGGGCGTCGGCAAGGGCCGTGGCGCCGCCCGGCCAGGTGGCGGCCGCCGCGTCGAAGGCGGGGAGCAGGCTCGTCGGCGGGATGTCGGCCACGTCCGGGACACCGGTCTCGCCGGAGTCGTGGACGCGCTTCACGTAGCCGAGCATGTCGTCGATCCAGCGCTGGTCCAGCTCCTCGACCAGCACCGCGGCGCGCGCGGTGAGCGGGACCGCGGTTTCGGGCACGGACTCTCCTCGGGCCATGAGCAGTCTGCGGGCGGCGGCGCCGATCACCGGATCGCCGAGCGCGGCGCGCAGCACGGTGCCGGGGACGGCGGCGAGGTCGAGGCGGGCGAAGTAGTCGGACGTACGGGCGGCGTTGACGTCGTCGGCCTTGGCCGCGGAGACGGCGTCGAGCAGCTTGCGCCAGGCGTCGTCCGTGCCGCCGCGGCGTGCGGCCCACGCCGCGAGTGCCGCGGCGCCGAGCCGGGTGGGCCAGTGGCGGGTGGCGGCGACGGTTTCGGCCTCGTCCCAGCCCGCGACGGTGTCCTGGTCGGGGGCGGCGACATGGCCGGCGGTGAGTACGTGGCGCATCACGGCGGCGCCGAGCGGGGTGAGCCCGTAGGTGTCGCCCGTGCGGAAGACGCAGCCGGTCGCGGCCAGTTGGTCGATGAGCGCCGCGAGGCCCCTGGCCGGCGCGTCGAGCTCCGCGCGGTCGGCCTCCGTACGGCCGGGCATGCCGAGCAGCACGGACAGCTCCTCGGGCGACGGGGTCTCGTAGGCGTCCGGGGCGCTGCCCGGTACGGGCGTCGGGGCGTCCTCCAGTTCGGGCGGCAGGCCGTCGGCCTTGGCGTCGGCGACCTTTCGGGCGACCGAGTCGGGGGTGCTGCCGCGCTCGTACAGCGAGTAGAGGATGTGCGCGGCGTCGAACGAGTACGCCTCCTGCGGGCCGGTGACCAGAGGCAGCCGTTCGGCCTGGGCTGCCAGAATGTCGGCGGCCAGCTCGACGAGTTCCTCCGGGGTGCCGTCGGTCCACACCGCGGTGGCGGAGCCGGGCAGGCCGCAGCGTTCCGAGACTTCGCGCAGCTCGTCGTCGAAGGTTCCGGCCGCGAGGGACACGGGCAGCAAAGCGGCGTGGAGCAGGCCCCGGATCTCGTCGGGCGCCGGGACGGCCGGCGGAGGCGGGAGGGGGATCGACGAGTCGCCGTAGTAGTCGAGGTGCTCGTCGAGCATGCGGTCCGCGAGCGCGGCGTGCGGCATCGACTCGGGTCCGGGTGCGAGGGCCGCGTGCCGGGCGGCGAACGCCTCCGCGAGACCTGCCGCGGTCCATCGGTCGGTCAACGCTTCGGCGATGCGCTCCAGTTCATCGGTGAGCGCGTCGTCGGGGCGGTCGGCGTCCAGCGGGGGCGTGGGCAGCAGCGGGCCGGCCGGTGAGGTCTCGCGGGTGTCGCGGGCGAACGCGGCGAGCAGTGCCTCGCCGAGCCGGGCCCGTACGGCGAACGTCCGGTCGGCGAGGTCGGAGCGGTGCAGCGGCTCGGGCAGGACCGGCCGGTCGGCGTGCGCGGCGCTCTCGTGGGCGTCGAGCCAGGCTCCCACGGCGTCGGCGTCGTCCGGGTCGACTCCGTCGGCGGTCAGCAGCGACGCGTACCAGCGGTGCCAGGTCAGGTTCGCCGGGTCGGCCATGGCGCGGCGGAAGCCGGGCACGGCGTCCTCGACGGCGACGAGCAGCCGCGCGTGACGCTTGGCGTTGAGCCGGCCGGCGGCGCGGACCCGCTCGGCGAGGAGGTTGAGGATGTCCGGTACGGCGTCCAGCTCGTCGTCGCCGGCGCACAGCAGCTGCGGCAGGTCCTCGTGCAGTACCCGCCGCAGCAGCGCGGGGGTCGGCTCCGGCACACCGGCCCGGCGGTCGGCGCCGCGCAGCGCGAGCATCGTCAGCACCGCGTCCGTGGTGCGTGCGGGCAGGGCGACACCTCTTTCCCCGGTCGCCCAGGTGAGGAAGTCGTCGCGGCCGGTGTTCAGGGCGTTCGTACGAGTCACCTGGTGAGCGTATGAGGAGGGGAGGCGCCGGAGATCCTTCCGGGCCGGGGGTTAGCCCGATCGAGCGAGCACGGATTGTCCGCGGGGCGATGAGTTCCTCCACGGCGACCGGTCTGCACTGTATGAACACTTCCGACACCACCCCCCTGCCCGACCTCACTCCGGCCGCCCGGGCGGTGACCGGGCTGCTCGAAGCGATCGGCGACGAGCGGCTGGGCGATCCGACGCCCTGCCCCGAGTACGCCGTGCGGGAGCTGCTGGCCCACGTCGACGGACTGTGCCTGGCCTTCCGGGACGCGGCACGCAAGGATCTCGGGCCGGCGACCGACACCTCGCCCGATGCGCGCCTTCCGGTTCTCGAGGACGGCTGGCGCGCCCGAATCCCGGTGCGGCTGAACGAGCTCGCGGAGTCCTGGGGGCGTCCGGAGGCCTGGCAGGGCATGACCCGGGCCGGTGGTGTGGACCTGCCGGGGGACATCGCGGGCCGCGTCGCACTGAACGAGCTGGTGATCCACGGCTGGGACCTGGCCCGGGCGACGGGGCAGGACTACGACCCCGGTGAGGCGAGTGCGGCGGTGTCGTACGAGATCGTGCGGCCGACGGGTGACGACTCGCTGCGCGACGGGATCTTCGGCCCCCCGGTGGCCGTGCCGGACGACGCGTCGTTGCTGGACCGGGTGGTCGGGTTCAGCGGGCGGCGGCCCGACTGGCGCCCGGGCGGCTGAGCCGACTCCGCCCCGCACGGACAGCGGGGCGGCGGCCCGACCGGCGTCCGGGGGATTGAGCCAGGAGTCGACGAAGTCGGGGTTGTCGGAGAAGTGGGCGCCCAGCTTGATGTGGTGGTCGCGGGTGGCGACCACGTAGCGGTAGCCCGGCTGGGCCTGACCGACCAGGTCGGTGATGGCGGCTGCGACGTCGGCACCTCCCG
>NZ_JBEXRZ010000390.1:0-3060 GCF_040613325.1 Streptomyces sp. NPDC006283
GTTCAAGGCGGAGGCGGTCGCGTTGTTCCGGTTCCGGGCGGGAGCGGCGATCAAGTCGGTCGCCATCGATCTCGGGGTGAACACTGGGACAGTCCGGAACTGGATCCGGGCCGCCGGCGGACGATGTTCCGGTTCCCACTCCGCGTCGCCGCACGCGGTGAGGTCTGGTGGCGACGGCGTTGAAGCGGGGCCGGCCGCGGCCCGGAACAGGCTCTGGGAGCTGGAGGAAGAACGCGACATCCTGCGCAAGGCAGCCTGGTATTTCGCAGGGGAGACGTGCTGGTGAACCGCGGCCAGTTCGTTGACGATCACCGCGCCTGTTCGGCGTGAAGCGGTCTGCGACATCCTCGGGATGTCCCGCTCGAGCTTCTACTATCGGCGTCGCACCGCGGCCGCGCGGACGGCCCGGCAGTCGGCCGAGGCAGAGCTTGCCGCCTGGAATGCGCAGGATCTATTCAGGAATCCGACGGCACCTACGGCGCCCCCAGGATCGCGGCCGAACTCCGCGACGAGGGCGGTCTGGTGGTCAATCACAAGCGCGTTGCGAGGATCATGAAGGCCATCGGACTCGAGGGCCTTCGTCTGCGGCGCCGGCACCGCACCACCGTCGCGGACCCGGCAGCGGTGAAAGCACCAGACCTGGTAAGCAGTGACTTCACCGCATCCGAAGTGAATGCGAAGTACGTCGGCGACATCACCTACATGCCGGGAAGTTCTGCTGCCTCGCGATCGTCCTCGACCTGTGCTCAGGCCGCCTGGCCGGGTGGGCGATCGCCGATCACATGCGTACCGAACTGGTCACCGATGTCCTGGCGGCGGCCGGGCAGACTCGGGGAAGCCCGGTCGAGCGGTGATCCACGCCGATCACGGCTCTCAATACACGAGTCGGGCATTCGCCGAAGCATGCAGGTCAGCAGGGAGTCGCCAGAGCATGAGCGCGACCGGATCCAGCGCGGACAACGCCGCCGCCGAGTCGTTCAACGCGACCTTCAAAAGAGAAACACTCAAAGGCAGGAAAGGCTAGTCGGACGAGCGCGAGGCAGACGTGCTGAATTCGGGGACTCTCGAGCCAGTTGCGGGTGGAGACGCTGTTGTGCGAGGAGGGACTGTGGGTCACGACGTAGATGTCCCCGATGGGATTGGCCTCTTCGAGCAGTTGGAGGAACTGCTGGTAGAAAACGGCTGTTGCGAGAGGAAGCGGTCATAGTGACCCGCTGGCCGTCACGGATGCGCAGGCCTCCGTAGACCCAGGTCTTCTCCGGCCCGCGGGAGTAGTCGATCTCGTTCACCATGATGATCGCTGCCCCAGGAAGCAGGACGCGGAAGAGCCAGGCACGGGTCGTCCGAAGGAGCGAGGCGTCGGCGTGCCTGGCCGGTGTCTCGGGTGCCAGGGAGTGTAAGGCCGCTAGGGTCGCGCGCACAGCCGCGCGGTAAAGGGGATAACGTGGATCGGTCCGTCTGCTTGTGCATGATCGTCAAGAACGAGTCCGGCGTGATTGAACGCTGCCTGGCATCCGTGCGCGGCCTGATTACCACGTGGGTAATTTCGGACACTGGATCCACGGACGGCACGCAGGAACTGATCCGTGGGGCGCTCAAAGGCATCCCTGGCGAACTCCACGAAGAACCCTGGGTCAATTTTGGACACAACCGGACCCTGAACATTGCTCACGCCCGCGGCAAGGCCGACTATCTGCTGCTGCTCGATGCCGACCTGGAGATCCGCCAGGATGCTTCCCTTCCGCCGCTGACGGCCGCTTCCTACATGCTGCGGCATGAGGGCGATCTTGAGTACCGTATCAAGAGACTAGTCAGGGGCGACATCGCCTGGCGTTATGAAGGCGTCACCCACGAGTACATCACTACTGACGAGCCCGCCGACCAAGCGAACCTCGACGCCCTGGTGATCGTCGACCACGCTGATGGAGGATCGCGCCACGACAAGTTCGAACGCGACGCACGCCTGCTCAGCGCGGAACTCGAACGGGACCCCCACAACCCCCGCACCGCCTTCTACCTCGCCCAGACCATGCGTGACCTAGACAGGGTCCAGGAGGCCATCGCGCTCTACGAGCGCCGGGCGCAGATGGGCGGCTGGGCGGAAGAGGTCTACTATTCCCTGCTCCAGGTCGGCATCCTCAAAGCACGCGACGGAGACTGGCCCGCCGGCATGGATGCCCTGGTACGGGCATGGGAATACCGCCCCGCTCGTCTTGAAGCCTGCTACGAACTCTCATCGCGACTGCGCACCATGGGCCACTACCACACCGCGCACGCCTTCGTGGTCGCTGGACTCGGCCGCCCCGTGCCAGATGACCTGCTGTTCGTCAACCCCTGGGTATACAAGTGGGGGCTGTTGTTTGAGTTGTCCATCACCGCCTACTGGACAGGGGATTGGACCGGCTCTCTCCGGGCATGCGACCGGCTCCTCGCCATGCCCGGCCTACCTGAGAAATACCGCCAGCAGACCCTAGCCAACCGCGAGTATGCCGCTCAACGCCTCACTGCCGTCCTCGGGCCGGCAGGCGCCAGACGCGGACGGACAAAGCCCGCGAGGAAGCGGAGCAAGCGATAGGCCCGAGCACACTCCTGCAGGCCATCAGTGCTTCAAGGGATGCGCCACTTCACCGCGGACGCCAGAAACCAGGCGGTGCGGCGACACACCTAATAATGGAACAAGACTCACTGAACCTCTTTCATCCCCCGTGGGAGGGTGAAATGGCCTGGTCAGTGTGGGTGTGACAGGACAGGGCCCCTCGTCGTTGGTGTGGCGATACCACTCATCACGCCGGCAACCGAGGGGCGCTGTTGGTCCCGTATCCTTCCCTGCTCGACGTCCCGTACGAGCATGTCTCGTGGCTCATCTCTACGCGAAGGCATGAACTGCGTTCGCCGTGGCGGAAGCGGGGTTGACTTCAAGCAGGTCCTCCTGACGCTCGCGCATCTGCGCAAGGATGAGACATTCGCCTAACGACCTCGTGCGTGATTAGCGGTGACGGCGGCTGACCTGGGTCGTTGGTCTGTGTGTGGTGGGGGTTGAAGCACGCAGGTTGATCATGT
>NZ_JBEXRZ010000391.1:0-2952 GCF_040613325.1 Streptomyces sp. NPDC006283
GGACTGCGGCTGCGAACGCTCGCTGACGTCATCGCTCATCTCGGTGCCACCGGCCAGACCGCCCTGATGGACGCCACCGAGATCCGGGTCCGCCGGCCATCAGCACACCGCGGCGGACGCAGCCGCTTCATCTCCGGCAAGAGCCGCATCAACGCAATGAAAGCCCTCGTCCTCACCGACGAACGCGGACGACTTCTGTTCTGCGGCGAGGTACGAGCGGGATCAGTTGCCGACATCACCCAAGCCCGGGATGCCGGCCTGGTCGACCTCCTCACCGACACCATCGACCTGCAGATCCTCGCCGACGCCGGCTACCAGGGCCTGGCGCTCGAATGACTTGCGGGCGCATCCCGCCGGCTCGCGTCAGCCACTGGAAGGGCGGACAGTGCATCGGGCAACCGGATCGGCGCGGCCTGGGCCGGCGTGGGCGCAAGGACCGGAGTGACGACGAGGGTGAGCGGCACCAGGCCGCTCAGCAGTTTCTTGATCACGAACCAGTGGATGGCGAACCGCGAATCTCCTGCTGCGGCGGAACCGCTCTAACCCAGGCGGGGGCGATCTTCACCGAAGAAGTGTGCCCCCTAAAGGTCTCCGTCATCGGGTACCGGCGCGTCCGGCATGCGAACAAATAGCGCGACCCAGTCGCCAGTACCCCGTTCGGTGACGCTTTGCCCAAGTTGTCACACAGCCTCGGACTTGCGTCGGCGGGACCACCGATCTGGTGCAATGGGGCGCTTCAACTGCTGGTACGAGACGGGTCGGGAGCGCGGAAGAAGGGGTCGGACAGGCCTGCCCACCCGAAAGGTCCAGTCGTGATCAGCTTCACAAAAGCCGTTTCAGCCCGGAAATCGGACATCTGTGGGTAACGATCCGTGGGACGACAAGCCCCCGCCACCTCGACGGGGCGGTCCGGGCGGACGCTGAATCCTGCCGCCGCACCGGATGTCTGTTCGGCGGAAGTGCATCGGCAGGAGTGGAGGACCCAGCAAGACGGCGTGACCGGCGATCCCGGCCACGCCTTGGGGTGAAGCCGCTGCGGCGGCCGGGCGTCTTCGCCGTTCGAACCCGACAGGTCACCCTTCACAGGCGGCTGACGAAGGGTTGCGCATGACTGCGCAGATGCATCTCCCCCTCCTGGTCTCACGGGCGGGCATCGTATCGGCACTTATGATCGCCGCCGTCGGCGGCACACTTCTGACCCCCGGCAGCGCTGTTGAAGCGCATGCGATCAGCAACCACGCGAGCAAGGCGCTCAAGGTAGCCGCGTCGAAGAAGGGCTCGCCGTACCGGTACGGCGCCACGGGTCCGTCGCGCTTCGACTGTTCAGGGCTGACGCTCTATTCGTACAAGAGAGCGGGCAAGAAGCTGCCCCGCACGGCCCAGCAGCAGTACAACCGGACCCGCCACATCTCCGTCTCCCACCGGCAACGCGGTGACCTGGTGTTCTTCCATGCCGGCGGTGCCATCTACCACGTGGGGATCTACGCCGGGCACGGGAAGATCTGGCATTCGCCCAAGACGGGTGACGTGGTCCGGCTGGTCAAGATCTGGACGAAGAACGTCAAGTACGGTCGCGTACGCTGACGCGCAGCCCGGTCATGGCGGACCTGAGTGGTATCAGTGCACCGTCGACCGGATCAGCAGGGCCGCGCCGAGCGTGGTCTGCGCGCCTCCCGAGACACCTTCGACGGCGCGGGCGTTCCGCGGCCGACGCAGCCACCGGCCGAGCCGGTCGACCAGCAGTGCCACCGCCGGGAACCAGAACAGCGCCAGCAGCACGACCGTGCCGGCGAGCAGCAGCGTGCGCGGCGATACGGGCCGCGGCCTCGGGACGAACTGCGTGAGCAGGCTCAGGAACAGCACCGGCGCCTTCGGGTTGAGGACGTTAGTGAGGAAACCCTGCCGCAGGCCACGTCCGACGCCGTGCGAGGCCGCGTCCCGCGGATCCGCCGGCTCCGGCTGCGGGCACAATGCGGCGTACAGCGAGCGGATCCCGAGATACAGCACATAGCACCACCCGCTATCTGCAGCGTCCGGTAGAGGACGGGCACCGTGGCGAGGACGGCGGCGAGTCCCGCCACCGGCCAGCGCCGTGTGGACGGGCAGCCCGCCCGCCACTCCCACCGCGCAGGCGACACCTGCACGGCGCGAGGCGACCGCGTCCGTCCCCGATGAAGGCGATAAGCCGTCCGTCCATGCGACAAACCTGGACGACCCCCATGCCTTACGGCCTCGCCGCGATTGAGGTGTGAATGTGCTGGGTTGTGGTTCGGCTGGTGAGTGATCAGCAGGCAGTGTCGCGTGCGAGTACCAGTTCGGTGCTGTGTTCGTGGCTGGGTGGGCCGTTGGGCTGCTCGGTCGGAGATCAGGCCCACGATCGCTGGTTGGGTTTGCGTGTAGGTTTCGCGGCGTTTGGTAATCTGCGCACGGGTGTCCATTGCCGTAGTGCGGCGTTGGTGTGCTCGACGCAGATCCGGGCCGAGGACTGCCGGCGTCTGGCTCGCGCCAGGCTCTCTTGTCGCCGTCGCATGCGTCGTCTTTGGGCTTCTTCAGCGGGGCGGTGATCTGGGGGGAACTCGTTGGCCAAGCCCTGGAAGCCGGAATCGACCTTGGCCTTGGCCTTGGGGCGTCGGTGGAACTGCTCGGCGATTCCCTCGCTGCGCACAGCGGTTTGGTCGTGCATCCGGCCGGGCCGCTCGGCACCGGAGAACAGCAATCGGCCCTGCCCGTCGCTGAACGTGGGGCTTGGCGGGCGGCGGAGCTGAGTCTCGGCTCCGTCGATCCGTAGCTCGATGCCTTCGGCCTCGGCGTAGGGGCACACGTCCCTCCACTGTCTGCAGCCGCAGACCGGGCCGATCAGGCACAGCGAAGCCGCCGGCCGCGAGTGAGTACGGATCGAACCTCGCCGATCGCCCGGACAATCGTGGAGGAGCTGACACCGCAGACCACGGC
>NZ_JBEXRZ010000392.1:0-2939 GCF_040613325.1 Streptomyces sp. NPDC006283
GGTGCTTCGGTGGCGCCGGTGACCATCACGTCGGCGCTGCCCTCGCGGATGAGGTCGACGGCGTGGCCGATGGAGTCCAGGCCCGAGGTGCAGCCTGCAGCAGCGGGGCCAGCGGTGGCCAGGCGTGCGCGGCACGGCGCAGTGCGAGCAGAGCGTCGAGCCGGGCACGCGGCCCGAAGCCGGCGCCCGGTGCCCCGGCCTGAGCCCACACCTCGGCCGCGTCGGCCACGATCGTGGGGTCGCTGACGCTGTGGATCTGCAGCACGGCGCGGAACGCGGGCGCCTCGCCCGCCGTCTCCGCCTGCTCCAGGCCTGGGAGTTCGACGCGCAAGGAGAGCCGCACACCCGCGTCGTGCCCCGCCGCGACGTCGGCGGCCCACTGGCGCCGACCGGGCAGGTGCTGGGGCTCGGGCGCGGCGAAGGCGGGGCCGCCTGCGGCGAGCGGAGCGGCGGGGGAGCGGGGCATGGAGTCCGCGACGGCGTCGAGGAACTGACGAAGCAGCCGCTCCGGTTCGGGCAGGAGCAGCGTCCCGGCCGTGTCGTCCAACGGCACGGCATGCGCGGTGGGAGGCATCGATGCCGAGAGCGCACGCAGCCGCTCGAGGTCTTCGGGCGCGAGCGGGCCCATGCGCCACGCGTCCATGTCGGTGGGGCTCAGACCGGGCAGGAGCAGCCCGCGCGCCGCCATGTGGAGCGCGAGCAGCGCGGCCGCACCCCAGAACGCCACCGATTGCGAGGCGTTGGCGGAGGCGCGGGCCCGGGTCAGGACCGGCAGCGCCTCCTGGACGGGCAGCAGCAGTGCGGGTACGGCGGTGGTGCGGACGTCGGCCGTGGCGGGGTCGGCGCGGACGGCGGAGGTGCCGGCGGTGGGGCGGACATCTGGCGTGACGACGGTGAGCGGGCGGAGAGCGTCGTCGGCGGCGAGAAGCGGGCCGGCGTCCGGTCTCCAGAAGGCGATCACGCCCGTGCGGGCGGGATCGCCCGGTACGAAAACGGCCGAGCAGGCGGCGAGGGCGGAAGGGAAGTGAGGGGGGACCGGGGAGGGGACTGCCGAGGGAGTGGCGTGCACAGCGATGGCGCATTCCTCAAACTTGACTACTGCGGACCGAGTCGCCGAGGGTACCTCACTCGGTCACCCTTCGGCGGCTTCCGCCCGGTGACGTGGCTCACTCCGTACCCCCGCCCCCACTGACGTACCGTCGAGGGTGCAGCCAGCGCCACCCCGGCGAGCGGGATTCCCCCCGCCCGGACCGGGTGGTGGCGCCATGGCCCCGAAGGGCCCCCGGTCCATACGTTTATCAGGCCGGAGAGCCGGACATTTCGCGGATCCGGCCTGACCTCGTCTTTCGCGCCTCCGGCGCAACCGTCGTCCACAGACCGGAGACCCACCATGCCCCAGGGCACCGCCGCCCTCGCCCCGCCCATCGCTCCTGCGAGAACCAAGCCGGTCAACGGCAGCGAGTTCGCACCGCTGCTGCGGACCGTCAAGGAGCAGGGACTGCTGCAGCGCCGTGTCGGCTGGTACACGCGTGGCATCATCGTGAACCTCCTCGCCCTTGCTGCCGTGATCACTGGCGTGGCACTCACCGGAGGCTCCTGGTGGGTGCTGATGCTCGCGCCGCTGCTGGCCCTGTTCTCCACCCGCGCCGCCTTCTTCGGTCACGACGCCGGGCACGCGCAGATCAGCGGCGACAGGCGCAAGAGCCGGATCATCCAGCTCGTCCACGCCAACCTGCTCCTCGGCATGAGCCAGGAGTGGTGGAACGACAAGCACAACCGGCACCACGCCAACCCGAACCACGTCGACAAGGACCCCGACGTCGCACCCGACGTCCTGGTCTTCACGGAGAAGCACACCACCGGCCGCGCCGGACTGCTCGGGTGGCTCACCCGCCACCAGGCCTGGCTGTTCTTCCCGCTGACCACCCTCGAGGGCATCGCGCTCAAGGTCTACGGCTTCCAGGCCGTCTTCACGCGGCAGCCCGCGGGCCGCCAGTCGCGCAAGGACCGGGCCGTCGAAGGAACGCTGCTGATCGCCCACCTCGCCGCCTACGCCACGCTGCTGCTGACCGCGATGCCCGTCGGGCAGGCCGTGCTGTTCGCGCTCGTGCACCAGATGGTGCTCGGCCTCCACCTGGGCATGGCCTTCGCGCCCAACCACAAGGGCATGGAGATGCCCGACGAGGAGACCGGTAAGGACTGGGGCCATCTGCGCCGCCAGGTCCTCACCTCGCGCAACATCCGCGGCGGCCTCGTCACCGACTGGTTCCTCGGCGGCCTCAACTACCAGATCGAACACCACCTCTTCCCGAGCATGCCCCGCCCCCACCTGAGGCTGGCCCAGCCGCTGGTGCGTGCACACTGCCGCTCGCTGGGCATCCCGTACACGGAGACCGGACTGGTCGAGTCGTACCGCCAGGCACTGACCCATCTGCACGAGGTCGGCGAGCCGCTGCGCAAGGCCGCATAGTGGAAACGCCGCATCGTGGAACTGCGGGACGGGCGCGCACGTTGTGACAGCAGAAGCGGCCACAGCCGCGGAGGAGGCGTCGGAAATGACGACACGAACGAAGATCGTGATCGGGGGAGTGGCCGTCGGCCTGCTCCTGATGCCGTTGCTGGGATTCTGGCTGTCGCTGCTGGTGGTGCTCGGCGTGCCGGCGGTGGCGTACCTGATGCTGGACCCGAGCCAGCGTCGCCGGCTGCGGCGCGTCTCGCGCAAGGAGATCGGCCGCTGATCGCCGCGGTTCGCGCGCCGTCGCCTGTTCGGCACGGCCGCGCCTGATGCCGGCGCGACACACCGATGACGCGCGATACCGCTGACGCGACACACCGATGATGTGAGCCGCGGGCAGCTCCAGCGGGCACGGCCCCGCGACGCGATCCTCGGCGAGGAGTTCGGCATCGAGGGCACGGGTCCCCGCCGCTGGGTCGTCGAC
>NZ_JBEXRZ010000393.1:0-2890 GCF_040613325.1 Streptomyces sp. NPDC006283
GGCGTGTGCGGTAGGAGTCGCCGGTGAGGGTGAGGACCTCGGCGTGGTGGACCAAGCTCGACGCCGTCCCGGAGGACGGTGGCCTCGATGAGGCCGTACGGGCGGTCCGCCGCGAAGTAGACCTCGTTGTCGTTCTTGAGACCGAACGGTTCGAGGTCGACCAGGAAGTGGTGGTTGTTCGGCAGCGAGAAGCGGATCTCGTCGATCTCGCTACGGCTGTTGATGACCCGCGAACCCATCTGGTAGAGGGTCTGCTGCAGCGAGAGCGAGTACGTCTCGGCGAAGGCCTGCAGGATGTGCTTCTTGGCCTGCGCGTACGACTTCTCCCAGTTGGGCATCCGGTCTTCGTCGCTGGTCCAGTTGTAGCGCCACGCCGCGGCGACGTCGGTGCACAGGATGCGGTCGTACGCCTCCTGGAGCGTCGTGTACTTGTCCTTGACGTAGCCCCAGAACTCCGAGTTGGTGGAGTTCATGACGGTGAGGTCCTTGAGGCCGGTAACGACCTCCCACTTCTCACCGTCGAAGGTGATCTGGGCGGTGCGCAGCTCCTGGCCCTTGCGGGCGAAGGAGTGGTTGACCTCGTCGGAGCCGATGAACTTGGAGCTGTTGTCCGAGGTGGCGATGCGCTCCCAGGAGTACTCCTCGATGCGGATGCGCGCCCGGTGAATCGGCTCCTGACTCGTCACGAAGTGGCGGGCGAGGTGAATGCCGAACTGCTCGGCGGACTCGATGCCGTACTCCTTGGCGAACGCGTACACCGTGTTCTTGGTGGTGTCGGTCGGCAGGACGTTGGCGTTGGAGCCGGAGTAGTGGACGTCGTCCATGTCGCCGGAGAGGGCGACGGAGACGTTCAGGTCCTTGATGTGATGGGTGTCGCCGTCCCGCGTGATCTTGACGACTCGGTTCTCTGCTTTGCCGTACTGGTTCTGGCCGAGAATCGTGGGCATGTCTGCTAGCTCCCTCGGTAAACGGAGTAGCCGAACGGGTTGAGCAGCAGCGGTACGTGGTAGTGCTCGCCCGGTACGACGGCGAAGGTGATCGCCACTTCCGGGAAGAACACACCGGATGCACCGCTGTCCCGATTCGCGGGGGCGTCCTGCTGCGCATCGGCTTGCTTGTTCTCGAAGTACGTCTCGGTCTCGAAGTCGAGACGCACGTGTGTCGTGCCTTCCGGCAGGGCCGGCAGGTCCTTGCAGCGCCCGTCCGCGTCGGTTTTCGAACCGCCGAGCGCCACCCACTGGTCCTTGGCGCCACTGCGGGCGGACAGTGAGATGGCGACGCCCTCGGCGGGGCGTCCGACGCTGGTGTCCAGGATGTGCGTGGACACCGAGGCCGTGGTGTGCGTGCTCATGCGCTGTGTTCCTCTGCGAGCTCTGCGAGACGGGTCAGACGGATGCGGTTGATCTTGCCCAGTTCGGCGCGGACGATCTCCCGCTCCTGTTCGGGCGAGTTGCCGATCCGCTCGCGTACTGCGTCCCGCATCTGCTCGCCTGTACGGCCGGTGGCGCAGATCAGGAAGACATGGCCGAACTTGTCCTGGTAGGCAAGGTTCAGCTCGAGCATTTCGGCCTTGAGGGCCTCGGAAGCGCCGGCCATCCCGCTCTGTTCGCGGGAGGAGGTCGGGTCCCCGGGCTTCGGCCGGCCGATCGGCGGGTGACCGGCCATCGCCTCGGCCAGATCCTCGGCGGTCAGCTCCGCCATGGCGGCGTCACTGGCCTCGAAGAGGGCCTCGGTGGTGGCGTACGGTCGCTGGGCGAGCAGTTTGCTCCCCCACGCCGAACTGGCGCACACCTCGTGCAGTGCGGCCAGGGCCGCACTGTCCTCGGAGGCGTTGAACCGGGCGAGGCCCGGGTTCGGAAGTGAAGTCACGGGAGCCTCCGTGGCCTGTTTCATCGTGGTGCGTCGGACGGGCTGCGGATAGCTAACGCCCTTCGGCAACACGACGTCAACACTTTGTTGAAAACTTGGGGTGGCAAATAAGGCGCCCAGCCTGACCCGGCGCGGCACCCTCGAGCGGTCCCCGCCGCCACCCCTGCGCGGCTTCCGTGCGGCTTCCGTGCGGCTGCCGTGCGGCTGCCGCAGGCCCGACCGGGCGTCCGACACCGTTGCAGCATCACGCTGCGCCCTGCGAACCCGTACGACTTAGTGTCGGACATGTCCCCATTCGACCGGAGCATCGCCTCCGGTTGCTCGTTTCACCGACAACGATGTCGGCATCGCCAGGAGCAAGTACATGAAAAGCGTTCGTCGCTTCGCCGCCTGCACGGCAGCAAGCGCTCTCCTCAGCCTGGGCGCCGTTGCCCTCGCCACCCCCGCACATGCCCAGACCGCCGTGGTCGCCGAAGCCGCGGCGGACGACCCCCTGGGCGGCGTCACCGGAGGCCTCGGCGACCTTCTCGGGGGCCTGCTCGGCACGGTCACCGGCACCCTCGGCCTGGTGACCGGCATCCTCGACGGTGTCGTCGGTGGCCTGTCGGGCCTCGGCGACACCCCGGCGGCAGACCTGCCGGCGACCGGGGAAGCCCCCGCGGCGGAAGCGCCCGCAACCGGTAACACCCCCGCGGTGGAAGCGCCGGCGATCGGCGACACCCCCGCGGCGGAAACGCCGGCGACCGACGAGCTCCCCGTGCCGCGGCCTCCGGCGACGGTCGGTGCACTCCCCGGCACCGGGGGCCTCACCGACTCGGGGGGCCTCCCCGCCGCCGGTGACTTCCCCGGCGCCGAGTACCTTCCGTCGGCCGACGGTCTGTCCGCCTACGAACTCCCCGCGATCGGCGACCTCCCGGGCGCCCAGTACCTGCCCGCCACCGCCGGCCTGTCGGGTGCCGCGGTCGCAGGTGGCGGAGTCTGACCCTGCCGCACAGCGCAGCGCCGGCCTCGACGTGTGTCG
>NZ_JBEXRZ010000394.1:0-2852 GCF_040613325.1 Streptomyces sp. NPDC006283
AGATCATATGACGACGGGCGGGAGCATATCCCGGTCCGCGCACGGGGTTTGACGCCGGGTCATTGCTTGTCGGGTATGTCCGCGAAGGAAAAAGCAAAGAGGCGCGCTGGGCGATCGCCCGGCGCGCCCCAAGGGCCTGTTCGACTACTCCGCGGCCGCGTCCGCGGCCTGGGCCTTCAGCGCACGCTCCACGCCGGCCCGTGATTCGGAGACCAGGCGGCGCAGGGCCGCGTTCGGCTCGGCCGACGCCAGCCAGGCGTCCGTCGCGTCCAGCGTGGCCTGCGAGATCTGCAGCGACGGGTAGAGCCCGACCGCCACCTGCTGCGCCATCTCGTGGCTGCGGGACTCCCACACGCCCTTGACCGCCTCGAAGTACTTCTCCGTGTACGGGGCGAGAAGTTCGCGCTGGTCGGTCTGGACGAAGCCGGCGATCGCCGACTCCTGCATCGAGTTGGGGAGCTTGTCGCTCTCCACCACCGCGGCCCAGGTCTCGGCCTTGGCCTCCGGGGTCGGCCGCGCGGCGCGCGCGGTCGCGGCGTGCCGCTCACCGGCGGACGTCTTGTCCCGCTCGTACTCCCCGGCGATGTCGTCCTCGTCGTACACACCCACCGCGGCCAGCCGCTCCACGAACGCCCAGCGCAGCTCGGTGTCGACCGCCAGGCCCTCGATGGTCTCCGTGCCGTGCAGCAGCGACTGGAGCAGGTCCAGCTGCTGCGGCGTGCGCGCCGTGGCGGCGAAAGCCCGGGCCCACGCCAGCTGGTGGTCGCTGCCCGGCTCCGCCGCCCGCAGATGCGCCAGCGTCGCGTCCGTCCACTGCGTCAGACCGGCCTCGCGCCATGCCGGCGCCGCGTACAGGTCGAGGGCCAGCTTGACCTGGCGGTGCAGAGACTGGACCACACCGATGTCGGACTCCTTGCCGATCCCTGACAGGACCAGCGACAGGTACTCGCGGGTGGCGAGCTCGCCGTCGCGGGTCATGTCCCAGGCGGAGGCCCAGCACAGAGCGCGCGGCAGGGACTCGGTGAAGTCGCCCAAGTGCTCGGTGACGTTCTTCAGGGACTCCTCGTCGAGGCGGACCTTGGCGTAGGACAGGTCGTCGTCGTTGAGCAGGACGACGGCGGGACGCTGCTTGCCCACCAGCTCGGGCACCTCGGTCAGCTCGCCGTCGACGTCCAGCTCGACGCGCTCGCGGCGCACCAGCTTGCCGGCGTCGTCCAGGTCGTAGAGGCCGATCGCGATCCGGTGGGGGCGCAGCACAGGCTCGCCCTTGGCGCCGGCGGGGAGCGCAGGCGCCTCCTGCTTCACCGCGAACGCGGTGACGGCGCCGGAGCCGTCCGTGGTGATCTGCGGACGCAGGACGTTGATGCCGGCCGTCTCCAGCCACGCCTTCGACCAGGTCTTCAGGTCCCGGCCGCTGGTCTCCTCCAGCGCGCCCAGCAGGTCCGACAGACGGGTGTTCCCGTACGCGTGCGCCTTGAAGTACGCCTGCACGCCCTGGAAGAACTCGTCCATGCCCACATAGGCGACGAGCTGCTTGAGGACCGACGCGCCCTTGGCGTAGGTGATGCCGTCGAAGTTCACGAGAACGTCGTCGAGGTCGCGGATCTCGGCCATGATCGGGTGGGTCGAGGGCAGCTGGTCCTGCCGGTACGCCCAGGTCTTCATCGAGTTCGCGAAGGTGGTCCACGAGTGCGGCCACTTGGAGCCCGGCGCGTACGCCTGGCAGGCGATCGAGGTGTAGGTGGCGAACGACTCGTTCAGCCACAGGTCGTTCCACCACTCCATGGTGACGAGGTCGCCGAACCACATGTGGGCGAGCTCGTGCAGGATCGTCTCGGCCCGCACCTCGTACGCCGCGTCCGTCACCTTCGAACGGAAGACGTACTGGTCGCGGATGGTGACGGCGCCCGCGTTCTCCATCGCTCCCGCGTTGAACTCCGGCACGAACAGCTGGTCGTACTTGGGGAACGGGTAGGGGTAGTCGAACTTCTCCTGGAACCAGTCGAAGCCCTGCCGGGTGACGTCGAAGATCGCGTCGGCGTCCAGGAACTCCGCCAGCGACGGACGGCAGTAGATCCCGAGCGGGACGGACTGGCCGTCCTTCTCGTACGAGCTGTGGACGCTGTGGTACGGACCGGCGATGAGCGCCGTGATGTATGTGGAGATCCGCGGCGTCGGCTCGAAGACCCAGACGTTGTCTTTCGGCTCCGGGGTCGACGAGTTGGAGATCACCGTCCAGCCCTCGGGGGCCTTCACCGTGAACTGGAACGTGGCCTTGAGATCGGGCTGCTCGAAGCTCGCGAATACGCGGCGCGCGTCGGGGACCTCGAACTGCGTGTACAGGTACGCCTGCTGGTCCACCGGGTCGACGAAGCGGTGCAGACCCTCGCCGGTGTTGGTGTACGAACAGTCGGCGACGACCTTCAGTTCGTTGGCGCCCTCGTGCAGGTGCTTCAGCGCGATCCGCGCGTCCCGGAAGACCGCGGCCACGTCCAGCGACTTGCCGTTCAGCACGACGTCGTGCACGGCGGGCGCCACCAGGTCGATGAACGTCTCCGCGTTCGCCTCGGCGGACGAGAAACGCACGGTGGTCACGGACCGGTAGGTACCGCCTTCCTGCGCCCCGGAGAGATCGAGGTCGATCTCGTACGAGTCAACGGTGAGCAGGCGCGCACGCTGCTGCGCCTCTTCACGGGTCAGGTTTGTGCCAGGCACCCGGTCATCTCCTCGGTATGTGATGTTTGTGGCACATCCTTCCACGAGGCGGCCGGTCCGGCCGGAGGACGACGGGATCAAGCACACCTCGCCGCGCGGGGGGCTGCGCAACCTCGACGCCGTCTTCCCGGGACGCC
>NZ_JBEXRZ010000395.1:0-2803 GCF_040613325.1 Streptomyces sp. NPDC006283
GCTCCCTTGAGGACCAGGACCCCAGGGACACGGCGTTCGACGACGCCGCGGGGGTCCGCGCTTGACACACCCCCGCTGTCTGCGTAACTTTCCTTGGCGCACAATACCCCCGGGGCACGACTGAGAGTTGTCAGGACAGGGAGCAGGAACACAACGAGTGCCGGGCAGACAAGCCCCAGCATTCTCTGAGAGTTTCCTGAACTGCACTGTATGCAACGCTCCGAAGAACTCCCCCACTCCCAGCGGCCATAGCGCCGGACGAGGACGCCGAATACCGCAGTGGACGGGACCGTACCCAAGAGGGCACTGGAAGCACAGTCCTAAAGAATTTCTGCCGCCGTGACTTCCATGGGCACGGGTTGACCTGCGGGGTTGCGAAAATGGCGGGCGGCGATGATCGTCCGGCGGAGCTTGACGAACATGTCGCTGAACGCCGGGTATCGCCTTCGTGGTGTACCAGCCTCAATCGTTTATGGTGGCGACCGGCTGACTCGATGCCCGTGATGTCGCGGCATTGAATTTTAGTGATCGTTGCAACATCCCAGCTCAAGGGGTGTCATGGACTTCAAGATCCAGAGAATCGGAAGCCTCAGGGTGCGAAGAGGTCCATTGGCGTCGGTCGGTTGGGGCTGACACGGGCCTTTTCGGAAGATCCGCAAGGCTTTGAGCCGGGCGAAGGCGCGTTCAACAGGCGTGTGGAGTAGGGCGTGCGCCCGGTCGACAGACTTCTGCTGGATGGTCGGTGGCGTTTGACCGGTGTCGCGAAGGTTCCGCCGCTCCCTGGTAGGCCTTGTCCGTAAGGGTGGGGTCCCGAGGCCAGCCCGTAGGACAGCAGCATCCACGTGATGGCGACCAGGCCGACGACCGTCCGGACGACCTGGACCTTCTTCACCATCGGGTCGTGCACACGGTCGGGCCGGGACGGCGTGAACACCGCGCGCCCCAGAGCGATCGGGTTGAAGAGACGCAAGGTCAGGCGCCGAGGCGCCGGGGCAGGCGGCCATGGGCCTGGCGGCGGCAGGGGTGGCCCACCCGGTCCCGGCGGTCGCCCTCCGCCGTACGGGTTCCACACCCCGGCACCGCCCCCGTTTCCGATCATCCCCGTGTCCTTTGCGTCGCCGTGCCAAGAGGTCACATGGAGATTAGGCAATCGCAGCGCGTGAAACCATCTTGGTCGCACTGCAGTTGTGTGCCGACAGCGATCGGGCCGCCACGATCGGATGCTGAACCCCACCACGGCTCGGCGCGCCGGCTGCCGCTGTCCTCAGGATGTCGTGAGGACCGGGCTGACGACATTCACGGATCTGGTGCATTCCCGGATCTGGTGGAGGGATGTGACGGCCGAGCCGACGGGCGATTGTCGGTGCCGGGTGTCAGTCTGAGCTGAGACCTATCTGCGAAAGGGAATCGTCGTGATCACCACTGATTTCGTCCCTGGCTCCCCCTGTTGGCTGGACCTCGGTGCCCCCGACGTCCCGGCCGCCGCAGCCTTCTACGGCGCGGTGCTGGGGTGGGACTACGAGTCCATGGGGGAGGGGGAGGAGATGGAAGGCGGGATGTTCCGGAAGGACGACAAGATCGTCGCCGGGCTCGGCAAGCTCACCGAGAAGGGCGCGCGTCCGGCCTGGATGATCTACTACTGCGTCGCCGACGCGGATGCCACGACCCAGGCCGTGGAGAGCGCGGGCGGCATGGTACGGGTGGCGCCGAGAGACCTCGACGAGTGGGGCAGGATGGCGCAGTACAGCGACCCACTGGGGGGCCAGTTCGCCGTCTGGCAGCCCGGACAGAACAAGGGCGTCGACCTTGTGGACCAGCCGGGCTCGCTGTCCTGGACCGAGCTCTACACGAGCGACGTCGCGGCTGCGAAGGATTTCTACGGCCGGATCTTCGGCTGGCATTTCAGCGACATGGAGCTGCCGGGCGGCGGGGGCACGTACTCCCTCATCACGCCCGCCGGGCAGCCCGAGGAGCGTATGCACGGCGGCCTCATGCAGCTCCGCAAGGAGGACCTCGCTCTGGCCGACGGAAAGCCGTACTGGCACCCGGTGTTCGCCGTCGCCGACTGCGATGCCGCGGTCGCGCAGGTCAACGAGAAGGGCGGCAACGTGCAGATGGGGCCGGAGGACGCGGAGGGCGTCGGCCGCCTGGCGGTCTGCCTCGACCCGTCGAACGCGGACTTCGTCGTGCTGGCCCCGAGTGAGAGCTGAACGCTGGAAGGCCCGGGCCGGCGGCTGCCTTGCGCGCCGACCGGCCCGGCTTCGCCAGGCTTGCCGACGCGGATCGCCCCTGGCTAGGGCGGACGAAGGCGCTGCGGCAGGATGGCCCCGTGCCCACCATGGTTGTTGAGCTCCACGTCCCGCTGCTGCCGACGCCGAACCTGGCGGACGGCGCCCATCCGTTCCGGATCGAGGAGGTCGACACTTCCTGGCCAGTCTCGAAGACGAAGGCGATGTAGAAGTCTTCGACGACGGGGAGGAGGACGGGGGCCGCTTTACGAGGGGACCGCGAGGCGCTGGCCGCGATCATCTTCGTGGCCACCTCGGGATGCGGCACGGTCATCGCCGACCGCGGCTTCAGCACCGCGGCCAACGACCGGGCACTCGCCGAACTCGGCGTCCAGCGGATCGGCCTTCAACGAGCCGGCAAGCCCGGAAAGACACGCCGCGAATACGAACGCAGCCGCTCATTCCGACGGATGCGCAACTGGAGAGTCGGCATCGAGGCCCGCTCAGTCACCTCAAACGCACCTTCGGACCGCACCCGCCTGCGCCGCCTGGTGGGTGCGCAGACCGTATCTGGT
>NZ_JBEXRZ010000396.1:0-2792 GCF_040613325.1 Streptomyces sp. NPDC006283
GGGAGGTTTCCCCAGCCCCAGTACGGGATGGGGCGGTCGGGGGTTTCGCCGAGTTTGTCGGCGGGGTCGATACGCCTGTCCCCGACCGTACACAGATGAGTCCAGTCGTCGCCCATGTCGAAGACGTAGGCGAATGCTCGCCGGCCTGCAGCCTGCTCAGCTTGGTCGCATGGCCATCCACGGTGCCGTCCGGAGCCTCGCCGTCCCACCATTCCAGGGGGCTGACCCCGGTGCCGTCGGACAAGGTGAACAGGTGCAGGTGAACCAGATCCCAGCGGGCGAAGGCGAGATCGATGGCCGTGGCGAGCAGGGCAAAGAGTGCGAGCGCGCGGCGGCGAAGATCCGGCCGGGGCGAGGCCACAGGTCCGCACCGTGCCCAGAGACCAATTCCACCCGGATGGACAGCCAGGTACGCGCCACGCTCACAAACCCCTCACACCACGTCGACCGAAACGAGGACCGAGACTACTGAGTGTGGCTGCCGGGTGGGGAGTCGAGCTGACCGTAATACTGGGCCGGCTGTCACCGCGAGCGCCCTCGAACGTCGATGCCGACGGTTCGGGTGGTGGACGTTGTTGTTCTGACGGCGGATGGCGCGGGGCTGGTGTGTGGAAGGCTTCCTGCCAAGCGAATCACTGTGATGAATCAGCCCCGAGCCCTTCTTGATGCCACGCCGCCACAGGGCCATCTCCAGGGCGTCCAGCGGGAGATCGGTGCGCATGTGGGTGGCGAGCTGCCATCCGACGATCATGCGCGAGTACACGCCTAGGACGAAGGCGGCGTAGACCCAGCCTGACCAGGTGCGGACCTAGGTGAGGTCGGCGACCTACAGCTGGTTCGGACGATGGGCTTCGAAGTGGCGGTTGACCAAGTCCGGTGGCCTGGGTGCGGACGGCTCGGAGATGGTGCGGCCCCGCTGTCCGCAGATGACGCTTTCCAGGCCGTCTTCGAGCATCAGCCGTTCCACGGTGCACCGGGCGCTGTGCACGCCTGAGCGTTGCAACTGGCGGTGGACGCGCCGGGCTCCGTAGGTCTCCCCGGATGCGGCGTGGACGCGGCGTATGTGCTCGACGAGCCGTTCGTCACGCAGGCGCCGGGCGGATTGGGGCCGCCTGCGGCGGGCGTTGTATGCCGAGACTGACAGGCCGAGGTCCCAGCGCTGCCAGCACCGTGAACACGGTACCGGAGGGATCGTGCGAGCCCTTCAACTTCCCGGTGAGGAACTCCAGGCCGACGTCGCCCACCTTCAGCTCCTCGGCGAGCATGGCGAGTTCGATGCCGCGGCCGAGTCGTTTGTGTTCGTGGACGACGAGGGTGACGCGGACGCCGGAGGCGCGGATCTCGCCGGCGAGCTTGACGGCGGCCTCCAGTTCGGGCCGCTTGGTGGCGCGGGACCCGGTTTACGCACGCAGCAGGCGACGGAGCGGGATGTGAATTATCAGGGCTGGCTGACGCGCAACCCATCTCGCGTGGGCTCGACGATGAGTACGTCGTCCATGATGTCGGCTACGCTCCGCAGAAGCTCACCGAAAGCTTCGTCCCATCACATGTCCAGCCTTGTGGTTGACCGTAGCACCTCGTAATAGGACCCGGCACGAAGGGAGTCCAGCGTGGACTTCAGTGCCTCGGTCGGATCGTTAACCGCGTGCCGCTTCTGCAATTGGATCATGCGCTGCAGGAAGCCTGCTTGGCAGGGCTCGTCGTCGGCTGCAATTGCTCTCTCGAGACCGAGCCCGTAGCTGTCGCCAGCAGCCTTTTCGTCACCGAGGTCCTCGCAGGTTTGTCCGAGAGCATCCAGGTACCTCATGGCGGTGCTGGCTGGCAGCCAGTCCAAGCCGTCGCGCACCAAAAAAGAGGTCAGTTCGGCCGTCATGTCTTTGGCGGCCGAGAATGATCCCGCCCCTATCAGTGCTGCCGCCTGGTACAGCAGGAACGTCAATGCATGCAGGGTGTCGTCTGACTCAGTCTGTGAAAGACACAGCTCGTACGCCCGCTTATGCTCACCCAGACGGAGGAAGCTGATGACCTCTGCTTCGGTGAGGAAGGGGTCGAGCTGTGCTGGTCCTGTCTCGCGCAGGCGGGAGGCGAACCGAAGGGCTTCCTCGAAGGCACCCGCCCGAAAGTATGTCTTCAGGCAATCCAGTGTGTAGATGTTCCACAGCGTCGCGCTGCTGGACTCCTCTCGCTCGAGGATCGCAGTGTAGTCGGAGCCCTCTACGACCAGGGGCCCGATGGAGACAGGGTGACGCGCTAGGAGGTCGTGTGCGAGACGGAAATGGTCGAGAGCCTCGGCAGTCCTGGCCTCGACACGAAGAAGACGTCCGAGGTTGATCCACGGCTGTAGTGCGAGAGGCAGGGCATCGCCCCTAGGTAGGCCCTTCTCCAACAGGCCCGCCAGCCAGATGACCTGTGTAGTACAGATAGCGCGGGCGTTGGTACGGTCTCCGCGTGAAGCCTCGATCAGGGCAGCGAGATTGATGAGTGAGCAGATAGCCCGCGTATCTGGCGGATCATGTGCTGCCTGGGCCGTCAGTGCTCTTCGGATCTGCTCTGCCCATTTCCGCAGTGGCTGGCGTACGGGCCGGTCCCGCAGGAGCAGGAAGTCACTAGGAAGCCAGTGGGGGTGTGTCACTGGCCCGCAGGAACCGTCGGCAAGGGACGGCGGCTTACGACCTCGTGCGTGATTAGCGGTGACGACGGCTGACCTGGGTCGTTGGTCTGTGTGTGGTGGGGGTTGAAGCACGCAGGTTGATCATGTCGGAGCGTCGCGTCACGGGACTTTCGGCGTCCGT
>NZ_JBEXRZ010000397.1:0-2722 GCF_040613325.1 Streptomyces sp. NPDC006283
TGCCGCCCGCAGGCTGCCCGGCATTGCGCCGGACCGGGCGGTGGCCGGGTCTCTCATCAGCGTCTCCGACGGCACCCCACGGACCCGGCGACACCACCCCCCAGGTCATCCGTTCGACAGAGGGGACACAGTCATACCGGGCCCGGAGGCCAGCGGCCCCGTTGCAGGACCGCGAAAAACATAACGGGGGGGGCACGAAATGTTCTGATGCTTCACCAGAAGCCTTTGCTCGCACGAAAATAGGCGAAGTGACGAACGGACCGAATGCCGCTAAATCCTGCGTAGGGTATATCCATACTGGGATGGACAAGTCTGGCTATGTCACCAACGCGGCATCACCTATTCAGCGACATAAGTGCCGAATACTCGTGTGGCTGATGTCGCTTCGCGATGGAAGGGGCGAGCTTCCCCGCTGCGTGACTTTGCTCATGAGGGGGTCATGTCCCCTGTAGTGGTGCAACCGTGTCGGGTTGATCTTCAGCTGGATGGATCTTGTCCATGCTGCGCTCGGGAAGGTAGTGGCGGAGGTGATCCATTGGTCCTGCATTTCGATGATCACGGCGGTGGTGCCGAGGGTCGGTGATGCGGTACATCCGCCCCGCACGCTCACGCAACTCCGACGGGTACTTCCTCGGGCCAGCCATGATCAGATCTCCTCTCGTGAGAACCACCTGACTTACTGTCACCACCCGCCGCATCGTTGCCGAGGCGAAAGCACAGTTCAGGGCCGGTCGGCGACGGGTCCATCGGCCGTGGGTGACCGAGCCAGGGCTATGGATCCAGTACGACTTCGGCGAAGGGCCGACCATCGCCGGTCGACCTCTTGCGGGAGATGACCGCCGCCCGGATGTCCGGCCGCCACGTCGTTCGCCGCGGGGCCGCTCGCGCAGCTTGCCCAGGCCGCCCTTGACCGTCGTCTTGATCGCTGAAACGACGATCGCCAGCTCCGGGTCGCGGCTCTTGTAGCCGTCCATCGCGGCGAGGAAGTCCTCCGGCGACCGGTCGGCGTCGACGCCGAGGTCGGCATCGTGGTGAGGAAGGCGTCACGGAGCCGTTGTACCAGCCATCCAGGTAGCGGCCGTTCTTGTACCGGACCCATGCCTCGGTCGGACGCACCTCGTAGCCGAGCTCCACCCCGCACGCCACGGGTGGGCGTCGCGTACCAGGCCGGCCCTTTCGGACTCGCCCTTCGGCGTGAACGGGCTGGGCAGCAGCGACCCGTCCAGCTCCCCCCACTCCTTGCCGACCTTCCCCCGGGACAGGTCGACGTGCGAGAGGTCCACCAGCCACGGGCCGGGCAGCTTCGGGTCGACCGCCGGGGCCTTGACGTGCGTCGGCGCTCTGAGGCCGACGGGCAGCCCGTTGGCGCCCGCCGCAAAGGCCATGTTCATGTCAACGCCCACCAAGTGGCGGCGCAGGCATTCGGCGTCCGTCATCGGCCGTGCCCAGTCGTACGCCTCCTCGAATAGCTTCTCCGTCGGGCCGCGGACGTGGAAGCGAGGCAGCTCCAGGGCGTTGAGCACCGGGTGCCCGTCGGGGGCCTCGCACGGCGCGCAGTCGACGGGGTCCTTGCCCAGGGACCCGGGGGTCTTGCCGTTGGCTGCCGCAGGACGCCGGTCTCCTCGTCTCGCACGGCGTGAGTCGGCGGGTGCAGCGCGGTCATCAGCTCCAGGCCGGTCACGGCGGTCGATTCGCGCGGCGTCATCACCCGGGACGCGTACACGCCCAGCACGCGGGCGAGTTCGGCCGGCGGGAGCTGCCCCGCCTCGCCCCGGCCGGGTGTCCAGCGCGTTCCACGACGGAATGCACAGCTGCACGCACTGACTGGCGGTCCGAGCCCTTGACGGGACGGTAGATCCGCGCCCACGGCCGGAATCCGCTGCAACCGAGAACACCCAGACCCCTGCCCCTGCTCCCGTCGCCACTGCTCCGGCGGCTGCGTCACGTCCGGCGCGCACCACCAGGCCGTCGTCGGCGTCGCGCCGTCCGGGCGCGAAGAAGGCGGCTCCGGCCGGCACCCCGGCGGGCGGCACCGACCCGCGGTTCGAGAACGGTCCGCTGGCGGTCGTCGACGTCGAAGACGGGCAGGTGCTGGCGTACTGCACCGGCGGCCTGGTCCTGGACGTGCCCGCCAAATCGATCCCGGGCCCTGGTGGACTGGACGCTCAAGGAGGCGAAGCTCGGTCAGCCGAAGCTGTCCGGGCAAGGACGTTCGCGCCCGCCGCAGGGACGCTTTCCACCAGCCCGGCGGGGCGATGGGCGGCAGCGACAGCATGCGGGACCGGTCGGCCTCGAGCCGGTCGGCCGGCCGGGCCTGCAGAGTGCGGTGGATGCGCCGGTTGGCCTTGGTGAGCCAGTCGGCGAGCTGGGCGTTGAAGTCTGCCGGTGAGGTGAACACCCGGCCGGGCAGGAACGACGTCTCGAGATAGCCCGTTGGCTCGCTCGACCAGCCCTTTCGCTTCGGGGTCTCGCGGTTTGCAGAGCACGAACTTCGCTCCGAGCAGGCCGGCGAAGGCGGCGAACTCGTCCGTGTGCCTCGGTCCGCCGGACCGCCAGGAGTCGACAGCCCCTTCGTTGGCGCCCGCCTCGTCGGCGGCTGTGGCGGGGCGTACCGTGTGCGGGGGAGGGGGGAGTTGCCTCCCCGGCCAAACGGGCGCAATCCACGGGCTGTTCCGTGCTGTGGGAGGATTCCGACCAGCCGGAAACACCCACGTCCCGGTCC
>NZ_JBEXRZ010000398.1:0-2691 GCF_040613325.1 Streptomyces sp. NPDC006283
AGATCAGGCGGGAGCGTTCGCCAACCTTGTAGCAGCACAGGGCCGCGATGGAGAAGCGGCGCTGGGAACGGCCGCGGACCCGGACGACCGGTGTTGTTCCGCGCCGGCTCCAGGTGCGGGAAGTGGGCGGCGTCATCGAGAACCCGGCTTCGTCTTCGAAGACGATCCAGGCCCCGAGCGTCAACGACTCCTGAATTTTGACCCCCTCCGGTCTCCTGAAGATTGACCCCTCGGGGTTGGTTCAGTCGCGGTGCGCTCGGTTCTCTTTGGTCAGCAGCTCGCGGCGTTGGCGTGTGCGGTAGGAGTCGCCGGTGAGGGTGAGGACCTCGGCGTGGTGGACCAAGCGGTCGATCATCGCGGCGGCCACGACGTCGTCGGAGAAGGTCTCTCCCCAGCGTCCGAAGGGCAGGTTCGAGGTGACCATCACGGAGCCCTGTTCGTAGCGGGACGCGATCAGCTGGAAGAACAGGTTCGCGGCGTCCTGGTCGAACGGGATGTAGCCCACCTCGTCCACAATGATCAGCTTGTAGCGGCGGATCTTCTTCAGCTCGGCCTCGAGACGGCCGGCCTGGTGGGCGGTGGCAAGGCGGGTGATCCAGTTGCTCGCGGTGTCGAACAGGACCGAGTAGCCCGCGTGGGCGGCCTTGACCCCGAGCCCGATGGCCAGGTGCGTCTTGCCGATCCCGGGCGGCCCGAGGAGGATCACGTTCTCCGCCTTCGCGACGAACGTCCCGGTGGCCAGGTGGGCCAGGACATCGCGGCGGAGTGAGGGCAGGTGGTCGAGGTTGAAGTCCTCGAGGGTTTTGACCTGCGGGAAGTGGGCGGTGCGGATCCGCATGACGGTTCCCTTGGACTCGCGGTCGGCGACCTGCCGCTGCAGCAGCGCGGCCAGATACTCCTCGTGGGACCAGTTCTCATCCCTCGCCTGGGCGGCCAGGTCCTCCCAGCAGGCGCCGATCGTGGGGGTCTTCAGGACTCTGGTCAGGTAAGCGATCATGGACGGCAGGCCGTCCTTCGTCGCCGCGGTGGTCGCCGTGGTGGCGGAGGTCATTCGTTGCTCGCTTTCGTGCTTGCAGGGTCGAAGTCGACGCCGAACAGGGCGTCGTAGTCGGGCAGGGCCCGCAGAGCGACGGCATGTCCGTCGCTGTGGTGTCGGGTTGCCGCCTGGCGTCGTTCCCGGTCCAGAGCCAGGGCCTGGCGCATCCGCGCCGCTGTGGCGGCATGGATCGGGTCGGTGACCACCGCCTGTTTCGCCCAGGACCGCTCGTGCTGGGCGACGACCTGGCCGTCACAGAACACCGTGACCTCGTGTGGGGAGGCAGTGACGTCGACGAACCGGCCGATGGCCTGCGGGTCGACGGAGTAGTCGACGGTGTCGATGCGGACGTAGTAGTCACGGCCGAGCCGGATGCGGTGGTTCAGCCCGATCGGCGGGACAACGGGCGGCAGCGGGATCATCGCCAGGTAGTCGGTGTGAAGCAGGTCGACGGGGCAGCCCTGGATCGAGCGGACAGTGCGGGCGTTGGCTCGCACCAGCCACTCGTCCAACTGCTGGTTGAAGTCCGCCGGAGAGGCGAACCCGCGGCCGGGCAGGAACGAGGTCTCCAGGTACTGGTTTCCGCGCTCGACCATGCCCTTGTATTCGGGGTCACGGGGCGGCGCGAGCTTGATCCGGGTGGCCAGGGTGCCGGCGAACGCCGCCGCGGGTGCGGTGACTTTCCCGGTGCCCCCGATGGCGGACTCCCGGTCCCAGACCAGCGTCTTCGTGACCCGGCCGATGCCGTGGATCAACGACCACATGCCCGACAGGATGTCCCCGGCCTGACGGGACGGAATCATCGTCGCAGCCATGAACCGCGAGAAGCCCAACGTCATCACCAGCACCGGCAGCACCCGTTCCTGCCCGCCGCCGACCTGGACCTTCGTCTCGGGGAACCACAGATCGCACTGGGCGATCTCGCCAGGTTCGTAGGTCACCCGGTCGACCGGATCGATACCGACGTACTCCGGCCGGATCCTGGCCAGCCGCTTCTTCAACGGCGTCATCGAGTACGGCCACCCGATCCGCTCGGCGACCACTGGCGCCGGCATCCTCGGCCACTCGTTCAGCAAGGCCCGCATCTGCGGCTCGAACGTGTCCGCCACCGACCCCCGCGAGACCCGTTCATACTTCGGCGGCCGGTCGGAGCTCAACGCGGCCCGCACCGTGTTCCGGGCCACCCCCAACCGCCGCGCGATCTCCTTGATGGGCACACCCTCAGCTCGATGCAGCCGGCGTATCTCTGCCCAATCCTCCACTTTCAGCACCCTCCAAGGATCAGGAGGGGTCAATTTTCAGAAGTCGCTCAGGGGTCAGTTTTCACGAGTCGGCGACACCCGAGCGCCGCCGCGGTGGTTCCAGGTGCGGCCACACATCCTTCACCCAGCCAGCCACGGCGGCCTCGTCACGCTCGACGGCACGGCGGGCCGGAACCTGATGACTCCAGCCATGTCGCCGTAGCATCTGGGAGATCCCCGACAGCGTCATGGACTTGTGGAACCGCCGCCCGATCAGGGCCTTGATCCGGGCGAGCGTCCACCGCTGATCAGGCCACCCGTGAGCGACCGGGCCTTTGGCCAACTCCTCCTCGAGCGCGGCGAACAGCAACTCGCTCAGCTTCGGCCGACACGCCGGGCCACGGGAACGAACCC
>NZ_JBEXRZ010000399.1:0-2682 GCF_040613325.1 Streptomyces sp. NPDC006283
GCTCGCGTCATTCCTCTACCTGACGCTGCTGATCTTCACCGGCACGCACCTGGCCACGGCCTGCCCCCGGGCGCGGGCACACCTCCGGGACGCAGTCGCGGCCCCCGGCGGGCGGCGGGGCGTTCACCTCTTCCGCGTAGGGCCCGGTCCCCTCCGCGCCCGACTGCCGCGGCCCCATGTGTGCGGCGTCGGCCTGCCAGACCTGGGCGGGCGAGTCGTCACGGACCTTGACCACCACGGAGGTCCCCGGGTCCCCGGAGGCCGGCACCATCGCCAGCCGGTCGTTCCACCGCGGGATGACCTGGCCCTGGATGGTCAGGTCGTAGCGGACGTCGACGGCGTCGGGGGCCGTCCGGCGCGTGCAGGTGTCCACGACAACGATGCCGTCGAGCCCGCGGGAGTTCAGACAGAGCGCGGGCGCGGCCAAGCTGCGGAGCAGACCGTCGACCTCGTACACCCACTTCTGCGTGGGCGCCGACGAACAGGACGCCATCGTCACCTCGGATCCGGCTTTCGGCTCGCGGTCGGCGAGGTCGAGGCAGAGGCCCGTCTCGACATGACGCAGGCGGGTGTCGAGCGGCCCGGCCGGATGGTGCGCCGCGGTCGTCGACGGGTCGGGCGCCGGGGTCGACGGCACCGGCGTCCCCGCGCCGGAGGCGGGAGGGGCGGTACCCGTGACGGCGCCGCTGGGCACGGACGGAACGGCCTGGTGCTCGTCCTCCTCCCAGAGAGCCGACACGAGGGTGATGACGAGAAGTCCGGTCACGGCCGCGGCAGCTCCGACGGCCAGCGCCCCCGGCGCCACACCCACCGCCGCCATGCGCTTGCCCCGCAGGGCGATGCTGCGCAGGGTGCCGGGCCGTCCGCCCCGCGAGTGCCGACCGGACGCGCGCGGCGTGCCGGTCCCGTCGCCTCCGCCGCCCTGGTTGCGGGCCTTGCGCCGCCGCCCCGGCCGCGAGTCGAGATACGCCTGCGCCGCGCCGCCGAGCAGCGCCTCCGCGAGCAGCACGCCCAGGCGACCGCCGGTCTGCCGGAGCTGGTCGGCGGCGAACCGGCAGTAGGCGCACTCGGACAGATGCACCTGGATGTCGGGGATCAGCGCACCGCCGCGGCGCAGCGAGATGTCCAGGAGCCGGTTGTAGTGCCGGCATTCCCCGGTCGGCGCGTTATCCCGGTGGACGCGCACACAGGTCAGCCTGAACTGTTCGCGCACCTGAGCGAGTTGGTCGGTCGCGACGCGGGGATCAATACCCAGCAAACCAGCCGGTATGGATATGCCCTCCGCCTCGACCTCGGCGTGCCAGAGCAGCACCTGCGCGGCCATCGGCATTGCGTGGAATGCGCGGGAGACCAACTGCCTATTTTCCTGAGGGCCTTCCGGATTCACGAGTCCGGTCAGCACCGCGGCGACGCGCTGGTCACCGGCCCACGCCTTGGATATATGACGGGCGGTCACCAGAAGGTGGGGCCGTATGGCGCTCACCGATCCGTTGCGGGTCAGATTTTCCAGCAGCTGCGTAAATGCGGCCGTGGTGAGCATGGAGGCAGTTTTGCTCGAGACCGCACAAATCGAGGCGTAGTCGAACACCGGCTGCCAGTGCCGGGCGAGCAGCGTGGCCACCGGATGAACCTCCTGGACCCCGCCACCGGCGTGCAGCGCGGCAGCAAGCTCCTCGTCAGAGACCCCTGATGCGCCACTGGGCTGCGAGGGAGGGGTGGTTCCGGGCGTGCGGGGTTGCTGCATCGACGTCTTTCCATCCATGGCAATGCGGTGGGGGGTCGCTGTGTGCGGTCGAAAGGAGTGCGCCGGTTGGTACATACCTTCGAGTGGGCGGCTTCGCGCTCTTTTGGGGCCTGGCCGCCGCAGTCAATTCGAACGGTTGAGCAAAGCAGTCCTGTTCGGAAGTGAGGGGCCTCACCCTTACACAACTGCCCTGCCAGTAACAAGAGTTCCGGAAGGGCGACCATTCACAACGAGCCGGTCAAGACACCTTCCGGGCATGGACACCGCTTTCTGGAACGCGAGTAAGTACAACAATGAAGAAGCATTGCGACGACAGTGGTTGACGGCGGGGGCAATTGGCTCCGCCACAGGAACGGGACGGCCGGCCGCCGACCGCGTGGGGCGGCCGGAGGGCGGACGGTGGCCACTACCCTGCGAGAACCGACACCTGCGGATGAAAGGAGCATTCTGTGTCATTTCGTCTCAACCCGTACATCAGCTTCGCCGGCAACGCGCGGGAGGCCATGGAGTTCTACAAGAGCGTCCTCGGCGGCAGCCTGAAACTGAACACCTTCGGCGAATTCGGCGGCGCCGAGCCCGGGCACGCCGACAAGATCATGCACGCCATGCTCGAGACCGACCGCGGTTTCACGCTGATGGGCGCCGACACCCCTCCCGGCATGGAGCACAAGCCGGGCACCAACTTCGCCGTGAGCCTGAGCGGCGAAGACGCCGGCGAACTCCGCGGCTACTGGGACAAGCTCACGGCCGACGGCACGGTGAACGTCCCGCTGGAGAAGCAGATGTGGGGAGACACCTTCGGCATGTGCGTGGACCGGTTCGGCATCTCCTGGATGGTCAACATCGTCGAGAACCGGGCCTGACGGCGCGGCGCCGGTGGGGGGGGGGGGGGCGGCCGGCCGGGCGGCCCCCCCCCCCCCCCGCACGCAACCACAAAA
>NZ_JBEXRZ010000400.1:0-2638 GCF_040613325.1 Streptomyces sp. NPDC006283
TGAGGGAGGTGCGCCGACCTGCGGCGTCGTAGGTCCAGGAACTGACGGCGCCGGTGGGTGTGGTGCGTCCGGTGCGGCGGCCGAGGGCGTCGTATGTGTACGACATGGTGCGGCCGTTGACGGTCTCGGAGACGAGACGGCCGTACCGGTCGCGGAGGTAGGTGATGGTGGCGTCTGCGTTGACCGCTTCGGCGAGCTGGTCGGAGAAGTCGTAGGCGAAGGTCGTGATCGCTCCGGCCGCGTCCTTGCGGGTGATGCGGTCGAGTTCGTCGCGCTCGTAGCGGATGGTCTGGCCGAGAGCGTCAGTGCGGGCGACGAGGCGACCTGCGGCGTCCCGCTGGTAGACGAGAGTGCGGTTGTCGAAGTCGGTCTCGGATATCAGGTGTCCGGCCGAGTCGTACGCGTAGTTCCAGGTCAGACCCTGTGGGTTGAGTACCTGGGTGAGGCGCAGCTCATGGTCGTGGGTGAATTCGTAGCGCACGCCGTCCGGGCCGGTGCGGGCGCTGAGCAGGTCGAAGTGGGTGTACTCGAAGCGGGACACCTGTCCCATGGCGTCGGTGTGGGCGACGCAGTTGCCTTCGCCGTCATACGTCCAGGACTGCTGCGTTCCGTCGGCCTCGGTACGGCGGGCGAGCTTGCCCTCTGGCGTCCATTCGAGCCTGGTCGTTGCCCCGAGGGGATCGGTGAGGGTGACGGGGCGGCCGAACGGGTCGCGCTCGATGCGTGTCACCGCGCCGAGAGGATCGGTGACCTCGACGGGAAGACCGACGGCATTGCTGCGGATACGGCTGGTGTTTCCGAGTGCGTCGGTGACCGAGGTGACGTGGCCGGCCTCGTCGTAGCTGTAGCGGGTGACGGCCCCGGACGGTGCGGTCACCGAGATCCGGTTTCCCCGCGCGTCGTACTCCTGGCGAACAGTCGTGCGGTCCGGATTGGTCACGCGGACGGCCAGTCCGAGCTCGTTGTACTGCGCCGACATCTCGCGCCCGTCGGGGCGGACGATCACGACGGGGTGCCCGGCCTCGTCGTACTCGAAGCGCGTCGTGCGGCCGAGCGGGTCGGTACGGCTCAGTAGCCGGTTGTAGCGGTCGCGTTCGTAGCGTGTGACCGCGCCGAGCGGGTCAATGTCCTTGACGACCTGGTGGGCGTCGTTGATGACGAACCGGCTCACGGCACCCGCGGTGGTGGTGGTCGTCGTGACGCGCAGGCCGGTCTCCTCGTCGACACCGGCGTAGTCGAGGCGTAGGGCCATGTGGCCGTCGGCGCCGGATTCGGCGATGCACCGGTCCTGGTCGTCGTAGATGTAGTCGTAGCGGCTGCCGTTGGTGTCCGTCCAGGACGTGATCCGGGCGCGCTCGTCGTAGCCGAAACGGAGCGGCAGTCCGGAGGAGTTGGTGACGGTGGTGAGGTTCCCGTCTGTGTAGCCGTAGCGGAGGATCTCCTGGTCACCGCCGTCCAAGGCTCCGCCGGTCAGGGACAGGGCGGTGACCCGGCCTTCGTCCGTGGCGAGCTTCAGGTGGTAGCCACCGCTGTGCACGATCGAGGTCGGGGCATCGGCCTCGTCGTACTCGAAGGTGATCCAGTTGCCGTTGCGGTCGTCGATCTGGACGAGCAGCGCCAGGTCGTCGTGACGAGTCGCGAAGTGCCAGACGCGGCCGGTGTCCGGCTCGTTGATCGTATAGTCGCCGTCCGGATCGCGATCGAGCGGCCATCGCGGTCCGTGGGTCGGCATGACGGGCACGCCCGGAGCCGGGTGCGGGTAGGACAGCAGCAGGCCGTCCTCGCACACGAAGACGACACCCTCGGAATCGATCTCGAGGCGCTGATCAACGGTGGAGGCCCAGGAAGGGCCGAACCATCGTCCTGCCCGGTAGTCGGAAGCAACCCGGCGCCTGAAGACCAGCGGAAGCGTGCCGGGCAGGACGACGTCCGTCTGGGGCAAGTACATCGACCCCGTGGCCAGGTCCACCGGGTCGGTGCCCTTGTGTTCCACAGCATCCGGCGTCCGAGCGGGCTTCGCCGCGTCTTCCACGCCTTCTCTTGCAGCAGTCTTCGCCCCGGCGGTGACGGCGTCGTTGGCCCCGGCGCGCAGGACGGTCCTCAGCCCGCCTGCGCCCTTGGTTCCGAGGATTTCGGGGACGAGGCGGCCGAGGAATTCGGAGGGGTCGCCCTTGGCGGCTTCCCAGGCGTTCTTCAGGGCGCGGTCGGGGTTGGCGACGGTGGAGGCCAGGCCGGCGAGTGTGGTGTTGACGCCCTTCCAGTACTCGGCCGGGTGGGTCAGGTTGTACATGTCCATCGGGGCGACCGAGCGGACGAAGTTGACGATGCCCGCGGTGCCCTTGACGATGCCGCCGCCGAAGTGCGCCAGCTCGATGCCCTGCCCGACACCCCAGTCCGCGATCTCCAGCACGGCTCTTTCCCGGCCGGTGGGTTCCTTCGGGGCGTGGGCCAGGGCGGCGTGGACGGCGGTTTTCGCGCTCTCGCCGGCCTCGTTGCGGGCGGTGCGGGCGTCCTTGAGGATCTCCTGGGCGCGCTGCCGTTTGGCCTTGCCCGGGTCGGAGAACTCACCGGGGTGGGGCAGCGGCTTGTCGCCGCTGAGTGCGGCGTTGTAGGCGTCGACCTTCTTGTTGAACGCGTC
>NZ_JBEXRZ010000401.1:0-2624 GCF_040613325.1 Streptomyces sp. NPDC006283
GGACCCTGAACGACTTCGACTTCGCCGCCCAGCCCGGCGTCGACGAGAAACTCATGACTTGCAGGTTCATCCCGTGCTTCTTGTGTTTCCCGGAAAGGAGTGTGCCGTCGAGGATCACGAACGCCTTCGTCGACGCGACCCGGATCGCGTCGGTCAGGGTGGGCGCGAGACCTGCCAGGAGTTCGACAGCCTCGGTGGCATACCGGTAGGCGGTCGTGGTTCCGATACCGAATCCGGCCGCGAGCTGGGCATACGTGTGTCCCATCCGCAGGTGGGCGAGTGCGAGCAGGGCCTGGCGGCCGGGGTTCAGACGCCGCCAGCGGGAGCCGATCGAGCGACGGTGCTGCCGCAGACGGGCGGACAGGAAGCGCAGGGCAGAGCTGGACACGTCGACGCCCGACGGGTAGACAAGCATGCGAAGCCTCTGGTGGATACGGTTCTCTTGGTCGAAAACCCATCTACCAGGGGCTTCACCACGTTGTCAGCCCAACCGGCTTGCTCCCGCTGCAAGTTGGAAAAGGCTCACTGTCACATCGGAAAGGATGTGGACATGGCACTGGTCAAAAAGAGATCGCGGCTCATCAACGTGGACGGCACCGCCTACCGGTGGCGACTCCGCGGACGGCCGACCTACGACCAGGGCCTGGTCCGGTCACCCCTCACCTACGCGGTCGAACACGCCGGCGCTTCCGGGACCACACTGGTGGTCACCACCAACCAGCCGCACCTGAGCAACTGGTTCGGAACACAAGGCAGCCCGATCCTGCCTGGCCAGGTGGCTGACAGCATCCGCACCGCTCTCACCGACGGCTGGAGCCCCGAGAACCCCGGCTCACCCTTCCACCTCGACCAGTCAGCGGGCTTCGTCTCGTCCCACTGCCCCACCCACACTCAAGGACTCACCGGCCCTGCCATCGGTGAGTCCTTCTGTATTCCGCTCCCCACTTTCCCCAGTTGGTTCACTCCGTGAACCAACTGGAGCGAATAGCAGCAGTGGGGAAAATTCGAGATCGGCATCATCGTTCGGAAAGGCCCCTTCGGCCGGGGGCCAAGAACACGCCGCCCGCGCAGCTGCTGCAGACTCTCCCGCCCGGCCGGAACACAGCTCGGCCACCCGAAGACGCCGGACAACGCCGTGCGCGGTCCCAGCAGGCGCTGGGAGGCGTCCATCAGTTTTCGGCCGTCGCCTGCCCGGCACCGGCGCGGAGCTCCTCAGAACACAGCGATTATATGATAATGACGAAGGACTTGTACGGGCGCTACATGACCGCCGCCCACGCGTACACGGCCCACAGCGCAACATGCGCGGCTTGCCGGACAGCCGCGGCGTGCCAGCCCGCCACCCGCCTCTTCACGGCATTCAGTCAACTGCAAGACGTCTACAGCGCCCAATTAGCTCACGCCAGACGGCCCGCCACCCAGGTTCAACAGCCATCCGCCGTCCTGCCAGCACGAGGACATGACCACTGAGCAACCCGCCGCACCAGACACTTCCCACGCTGCGCAGCCACAGCAGGACGCAGGAACGGCCCAGCGCGTGACCTGACTCCCGGTCATATTCTCCACGGCTCTGCACCGGGGCTCACCGCCTCCGGGCCCGGCATGACTTCTCCTCCTTGTTGACGGCACATGATCCGGGGGGTGGTGTCGATCCCGGAGGTATCGGCAGACAAGGGGCAGGACACCGCCCGTAGTTCTTGCCTTCTTCACCCGGTACGGCCTCAGCCCCTCCGCATGCTTCCGCCGCCTCGGTCTCTCTGAGCCGATGGGCCCAGCGTGCGGAGGTCTCCCCCCAGCCCCGGGCGCCGACGCGAAGAGCGGAACGCCGGCGAAGGGGCCGGGTGACAGGCCGGAGTCGAGTGCGACAGTGATCCGGCCATGTGCTCCGCCATCCGCCGTCACCCGAAGGCCATCCACCACCCGGTCTTCCCAGCAGCCCTCGGTGAATCGTTCCGCCGTGTGAGGAGCACCTGCGGTGACGGCCTCTCGGCCGTCTCGGCGATGCCAGCGTTGAGGGGCTCCGGAGCTAGCCGACGAATGCTGAAGACGAGCCGGGGCGTAGAGCTCGAATTGCGCAGGCGCGGTGGTGAAGCCGCGGCTCGATTCCCTCTCCTGCGGCCGCAGTCAGTAGCCTCGGTCTCGTTGGCGGACGAGGGGGTTGTGGGCGTGGCGCGTACGTGGCTGTCCATCCGGGTGGAGCTGGTCTCTGGGCACGGCGGGGACTTGTGGCCTCGCCCCGGTCGGGTCTTCGCCGCCGCACGGTCGCACTCCTTCGCACAGTTCGCCACGGCCGTCGATTTGGCCTTCGCCCGTTGGGACCTCGCCCACCTGCACCTGTTCACCTTGGCCGATGGCACCAGGGTCAGCCCTCTGGAGTGGTGGGACGGCGAGGCCCCGGACAACACCGTGGACGGCCATGCCACCAAGCTGAGCAGGCTGCAGGCCGGCGAGCAGTTCGCCTACGTCTTCGACATGGGCGACGACTGGACCCACCTGTGCACGGTGGCCGACAGGTGTATCGACCCTGCCTGCAGGCCTACGGCTCGAACTTGTAGCCCAGACCGCGGACGGTCACCAGGTAACGCGGCGCGCCCGGGTCGGGCTCGATCTTGGCGCGCAGGCGC
>NZ_JBEXRZ010000402.1:0-2604 GCF_040613325.1 Streptomyces sp. NPDC006283
CACCCGTACTTGTTGTCGAACTTCGACTTCGTCACCGCGTCGTTCACATTGATCGCCGGGAACAGCAGCGTGCCGTCACGGTGCATCTCGTACAGCCGGTGCACACCGGTGGTCGTCTCCTCCGTCACACCACGGATCTCGGCGGCGAGGGCGGTCCAGTCGATGGTGGAGCGGTGCAGCAGTTCGAGGATGACGCGGTATTCGTCGTTGTCCGCGGTGGACGGGTCGGGGACGGCGCCGGCCTTGGTGAACTCGACGCCCTTGTGGACCAGGAGGGTGGCGTCGCCGCCGTCGTCGAGGATCATGTTCGGGCCTGCGTGGCCGGGCCAGGTCAGCGCCTGCTCGGTGCACCACCAGTACTCCTCGAGCGTCTCGCCCTTCCAGGCGAAGACGGGGATGCCGGCGGCGGCGATGGCGGCGGCGGCGTGGTCCTGGGTGGAGAAGATGTTGCAGGACACCCAGCGCACCTCGGCGCCCAGCGCGACCAGGGTCTCGATCAGGACGGCGGTCTGCACGGTCATGTGCAGGGAGCCGGTGATGCGCGCGCCGGCGAGCGGCTGTGCGGCGGCGTACTCCTTGCGGATCGACATCAGGCCGGGCATCTCGTGCTCGGCGAGGGTGATCTCCTTGCGGCCGAAGGCGGCGAGGGAAAGGTCGGCGACCTTGAAATCCGTGAAGTCAGCGGCCGGCTGCGAGGGCATGTGCACTCCTTGAGTTCTGGATGTTCTGGTGGATCTCGAGCGTCGCGGTGGAGCGGTTGAGCGTGATGTAGTGCAGTCCCGGGGCGCCTTCGGCGAGGAGCCGGTCGGCCATGGCGGTGGCGTGTTCGACGCCGATGCGGTGGCCGTCGGCCGGGTTGTCGCGGGCCGCGTCCAGGCGGCGGGCGAGGTGGTCGGGGAAGGCGGCGCCGGACAGCTGGGCGAAGCGGGCGATCTGCTTCACGTCGGTGGCCGGCATGATCTCGGGGATGATCGGGGTGTCGCAGCCGGCGGCCGCGACCTTGTCCCGCAGCCGCAGGTAGTCCTCGACGTGGAAGAACATCTGGGTGATCGCGTAGTCGGCTCCGGCGCGGCACTTGGCGACGAAGTGGCGGATGTCGCTGTCCCAGTCGGCGGAGCGGGGGTGGCGCTCGGGGAAGGCGGCGACGCCGACGCTGAAGTCGCCCGACCTGCGTACCAGGGAGACGAGTTCGTGGGCGTGGCTGAAACCGTCCGGGTGCGCCGTCCAGGGGGCGCCCGGGTCGCCGGGCGGGTCGCCGCGCAGGGCGAGCACGTCGTGCACGCCGGCGTCCGCGTACTGGCCGATGATGTGGCGCAGTTCCGCGACGGAATGGCCGACGGCGGTGAGGTGGGCGACCGGGCGCAGGGTGGTTTCCGTGGCGATGCGTTTGGTGACGGCGACGGTGCGGTCCCTGGAGGAGCCGCCGGCGCCGTAGGTGACGGAGACGAAGGTGGGGGCGAAGGCCTCGATGCGGCGGATCGCGTTCCACAGGGTGCGGGTGCCGGCCTCGGTCTTCGGCGGGAAGAACTCGAAGGAGAACGAGGGTCTTCCGCTCGCGAGGGTGTCGCGCAGTGTGCTCATCCGCGGCCTCCGGCGTTGAAGTAGCTCGCCTCGGGGTGGTGGATGACGATGGCGTCGGTGGACTGCTCGGGGTGGAGCTGGAACTCCTCGGACAGCTGGACGCCGATGCGTTCCGGCCGGAGCAGTTCCGCGATCTTGGCGCGGTCCTCCAGGTCGGGGCAGGCGGGGTAGCCGAGGGAGTAGCGGCATCCCTGGTACTCGGTGCGGAGCATGCCGTCGAGGGTGCCGGGGTCGCCGGAGGCGATGCCGAGTTCGGCGCGCACCCGGGCGTGCCAGTACTCGGCGAGCGCCTCCGCCAACTGCACGGACAGGCCGTGCAGTTCGAGGTAGTCGCGGTAGGCGCCTGCCTCGAAGAGCTTGGCGGTCTCCTCACCGATTCTGGAGCCGACGGTGACGACCTGGAGGGCGACGACGTCGGTTTCGCCGGTCTCCTCGGGGCGGAAGAAGTCCGCCAGGCACAGGTGCCGGCCGCGGCTTTGGCGGGGGAAGGTGAAGCGGGTCCGCTCGGAGCCGTCCTCGCCGAGGACGATCAGGTCGTCGCCCTTGGACACGCACGGGAAGTAGCCGTGGACGACGGCCGCTTCGAGGAGGTTGTCGGTCTGCAGGCGGTCCAGCAGGCCGCGCAGCCGGGGGCGGCCCTCGCTCTCGACGAGGTCCTCGTAGGACGGGCCGGTGCCGCGGGCGCCCTTCAGGCCCCACTGGCCCTTGAACAGGGCGCTCTCGTCGAGCCAGGAGGCGTACTCCCCCAGCGCGATGCCCTTGACCACGCGGGTTCCCCAGAACGGCGGCTCGGGGACCGGGTTGTCGACGGCGACGTCGGAGCGTGAGGGCGCCTCCTGGGGGCGCTCCTCGATGAACGTGGCAGTGGTCTGCACACGGCGCTGCTTCAGTTCGGGCAGCACCGCGCCGGGGACGCCCCGTTTGACGGCGATGAGGGCGTCCATCAGGCGCAGGCCCTCGAACGCGTCGCGGGCGTAGCGGACTTCGCCCTCGTAGAGTTCGTGGAGGTCCTGCTCGACATAG
>NZ_JBEXRZ010000403.1:0-2603 GCF_040613325.1 Streptomyces sp. NPDC006283
GCCGCTCCCGCGGCAGGGCCAGAACCCAAGATCTTCACGAGCCTTCTAGGCCGCCGCCCAGGCCCGGACGACGTCGATCTTCGCTTGGGCCTCGATGAACAGGCCGCTCGCCGCCGAGATGTTCTCGGCCGGAAGTAGCCCTGGTCGACCTGGACCAGACGTCCCCGGGTGAGCGCCGGGACGTCCGGCTTGATGACCGGGGTGAGCCCGACGTTGCACGCCTCCGTCAGCAGAACGGCGCACAGGCTGGTGGTGAAGCCCTCCATGTGGGATTCGGCGCCGGAGATGTGCGTGAAGGCGTCCGCCATCCCAGTCAGTTCGGCGACCTCCAGCAGCAGCTCGGGGAAGTCGACCTTTGGCAGCATGCCGTTGACCAGCTGGCGGAACGGCGGCAGGAGTTTGGGCTCCTCCGCCTTGCCGAGCTTGTCAGCTTCAGCTTCCCGGCCACCACCTCCAGCGCCGTGTTGCCCGGCAACCCGGCGGCGACCTGTACGTACGCGGCATGCAGGGCGGAGGCGAGTTCGGCGAGGTGTCCGGCCGGCTCGCTCTCCAGGCCGAGCGCGGTGAGCACCTTCGGCTGGGTTGTCATCCACTTCTCCCCGGCCAGCAGCTTCACCCGGGGGTCGCCCCAGCGGTCGTCGTCCCTGGCGAACACGTCCCGCCGACGCAGCGAGCGGTGCAGATGCTCCAGGACGCAGAACGAGTACGCGGCCTTGTCGACCAGGCCGTGCGGCACGTTGGGGTTGGCGAACACCAGCCGCCGCCACGAGCCGGTCACCAGGTCGGAGGCGACCTCCTCGGCGCCGACCTTCTTCCGGCCGATCAGGTCCGGGAGGCCCTTGAGGGCTTTCACGACCGGGGCGGCTTCCGCAGCTGGGGCAGGGCCTTGAACTTGGCGTCGTTGCCCATCCGCTCTGCCTTCGCCAGTAGTTTCGTGGCCATCAGGGCGTGCAGCAGATCGAGCGCGTCGTCCACCGTCGCGGTCTCCAGGTGCCGCACGGTCGCCAGCAGCGTCGCGGTCTGCCGGGTTCACCTCCAGCCGCTTGAGCGTCGGCGCCTTCGAGGTCAGCCCGTACCGGGCCAGCCCGGTCATCCGTGCGGCCGGGACTCGTCCGGCGTCCGCCGCGCCGGCGCCCAGGCTCCGCACCTCGCGGGCGCGGTCCGGGGCGAATTCCATGGCCCTGCCCGACACCCGCATCGGTCCCAGCCGCAGCCGTTCCAGCTCCGACACCCGCTTCTTCTCCGGCACTTCCAGCAGCCGGACCATCTCGGTGCGCAGGTCGTACGGGACCGCCTCGTACAGCGCGGCGTGCAGCCGGTCGTTCTCCTCCTAGCGGACCGCGGCCACCATGCGCGCCAGCGTCGTGACCCCGGGCAGCAGCACTCGATTGTTCACCAGCCACACCACCGCCCGGTCGAACAGGGCCCTCGGTCCCTCCCGCGACGACCACACCCGTGCCACCAGGAACTCCGGCAGCTCCTCTTCGCCTTCGGTGAAGTCCCGGTAGCCGTAGGCGTCCCGGATCTCCCACGCGTGCTCGTAGGCCGTCTGCGAGCGCGCCCTGTACCCGGCGAAGTGCTCGTCATCGAAGGCGAGCTGCTCGGCGACGAACTGCACTACGGAGGCCGGGACCACCGTGGGGTCTTCGGTCAGGAAGGTGCCGAGCATCCGCACGGTGCCCCACTGCACCGCCCACCCCAACCTTGTGGCTGGACGACGCTTCGCCCGCGCCAACTCCAGGGCTCTGGTGTCCAGGCGGAAGAATTGTTCCAGCTCGCCGGGCGACGGCTCTGTGGCGAACCGCCCGTAGCGGGCCTCTTGCTCAGCAGACAGGTACTCAACAGGCATGCCGAGGAACGTAGAGCTCGCTGGCCAGGCAAAACGGGCACGTCACCGAACCGGAATCAAGATCGTCCCGCTACCACTAATTTCCGTTCGGATACTCCCCGAGGGTCGGATACGGCTGCTGGCCGACCTGTCGCAGCGCGGTGTCGACCTGGTGGTGTTCGAGTCCCGGCACGAGCAGGACGCGGCAGACCGCGCAGTCCTGACCGGTCTGCGCAAGGCGTCTGTGGTCTCCCACACGATGACGGTGACGTGGGAGCTTGCCAGTACGGACGCGGGCCTGTGGGCAGCGGACTGTCTGGCCGGGGCGGTCTCGTGGTGGCTCGACGGCGACGGCCTGTACTTCAAGGCCCTGGAGCCGCTGGTGACGATCCTCGACGTCTGACGTGGGCTGTAGGCCACGGCCATGAACGCGCAAACGCCGGGCTCCCGATTCCATCGGGGGTCCACGGCGCCACTTCCAGGCCCCAGGGGGCCTGACACCCCAGTATGCGCCTGTCCGCCGACGCTCTCAAGCTCATCGGCTGGGAGGCCCCGGCGGCGGTAGCATCGGCTGCCATACGTCATCACGCCGCCGGGGTCGGTCCAGTGTCCCCTACGCGGCGGCGTCGTCCGTGTCCGGGATGACGATCCGCCTGCCGGCCTGATCGACGGGCGCGGAGCCCGGGCGGTGACAGTCGTTGCGGGCATGCCCGAGGCTCGCCTCCCCCCTGGGGCTGGAGTTAGGGGGAAGCGGGCCTCGGGCGGACGGCGGATG
>NZ_JBEXRZ010000404.1:0-2594 GCF_040613325.1 Streptomyces sp. NPDC006283
CGGCGCTGCAGCAGCGGTCTTCCTCTGCCGGCCCTCGGGCTCGATCAGTGCCGCTCTCCAGGCACGGACGCTGAGCCCTTGTCTGATCGGCGATGCACTGGATCGGGGTGTGACCCACGTAGACGTCACGGCCTCGTTGGCCACCGGTTTCCCGGCTGGCCAGGAACGAATCGGCCAACTGTTTGCCCCCTGGCGCAAACGGCGCGACGAGATGGTGGTCTTGGCACGGATCGAGCTGGCCGCCCAGCCCCGGGGGCCGCTTGACGGGTTCGGCTCAAGCAGGCGGTTTTGTCCGGGCTGGGCGGCTTGCTGCGCCGAACAGGCCTGGCCTACCTCGATCTGCTCTACGCCCACCGGTTCGACGCGGCCACTCCCCTTGAGGAAACGACGACCGCTCTGACTCATGCAGTTCAGCAGGGTAAACACGGCCTCGGCTGCATCGCCACCGACTCGACCGGTCACGCGCGGCTTAACTGCTCCGCGGGCCGGGCGCGGCGTACGAAAGGCATGCGGCGCGGCCGTCCTCGGGGGCTGGCACAGATCGCAGCCGTGCGTGAGCAGTCCATGGAACAGCTGGCTCTCAGCTGGGTACTGCGGGATCCGGCTATCACTTCTGTCCTGACGCCAGCAGTTCATTCGCACCACTTGGAGAACTATGGGGATGCGGCTCACCAGACCCGCTTCACTCCTGAAGAGCTCGCCGAACTCGATGCATGCTTCCCCCGCTTCATGCCCCCTCCCATCAGCCAGGCCATGACACCTCACCACCCATGCGGCAGCATTTTCACGCCTGTCGGCGACGGCTGAAAAGTGGTTCTGGATCACTTTCAGTGCCAGGGCCACGGAGGGTCACCGAAACCGCGATCATGAACGGCCGTGGCTGATGTCCTCCTCCAGGACCTGTGGTTCCATCAGGTCGAAGGTGTCGTGATCGAAAACGTCGTGCCTGACGGCGAGTTGGTGGTCGTGCGGGCCCGTGCAGCTGCCGAGCGGGCTGTGTGTCCGGCGTGCGGGACGGGGTCGTCCCGGGTACACAGCCGGTACGTACGTCGCCTCGCCGATAGTGCGGTCGGCGGGCGTCCGGTGCTGATCGAGTTACAGGTGCGGCGCTTCCGCTGTGGTCAACGTTCCTGCAGGCAGGCGACGTTCGCCGAGCAGGTCGACGGACTGACCGTCCGGCACGGCAGACGCAGCACCGGCTTGCAGAGGTGCTGGAGCGTGTGGCGGTGATGCTGGCCGGCCGTCCCGGCGCCCGCTTGTCCCAGGCTCTGGCGGCCGGGGTGAGCAGGTCGACGCTGCTGCGGCTGATCCGCCGCATGCCTGAGCCCGAGACCTCGACACCGCGGGTGCTCGGGGTGGACGACTTCGCGCTCCGCAAGGGCCACAACTACGGCACGATCCTGATCGACATCGAAACCCATCAGCCCATCGACCTGCTGCCGGACCGGACGACGTCGACGGTCGCCCGGTGGCTCGCCGAGCATCCCGGGGTCGAGGTGATCCGCAGAGACCGCTCCACGGCCTATGCCGAGGCCGGACGGCTCGGCGCCCCGAACGCCATCCACGTCGCGGACCGATGGCACATCTGGTCGAACCTGGCGAGGCCGTCGAGAAGACGGTCGTCCAGCACCGAGCTCTGCTGCGGGAACCGCACGACCCCTCCACCACCAGGGTCGCCGCGGACATGGAGAACACGAACCTCGAACCGTCTCCTCCCACCGGGCCGCGGACAACCGGCAGGCTCTCCGACCGTGTCCGGGAACAGCACACTGCCGTCCACGCTCTCCTCGACCAAGGCGTCGGACTGCGCGCGATCGCCCGCCAGCTCGGGCTGGCCCGCAACACGGTCCGCCGCTTCGCCAACGCCGCGGACCCGGACGAGCTCCTGGTCGGCCGGTGGACCGGCCGCACCAGCATCCTCGACCCCCACAAGCCCTACCTCCACCAGCGGTGGGCCGAAGGCTGCACCGTCGCCCGCCGCCTGTTCGAAGAAGCCCGCGAGCGCGGCTACACCGGCGGCGAGAGCGTCGTGAAGAAGTACGTGGCCAAACTCCGCGAGAACTTCCCGCACGACCCGCCCCGCAAAGCACCGTCCGTCCGGGACGTGACCAGCTGGCTGACCCGCCACCCCGACCGTCTCACCGACGACCAGGCCCAGCAGCTCAAAGCGATCCTGACCCGCTGCCCCGCCCTCGACCGAATCTCCCACCACGTTCACGCGTTCGCCGAGTTGATGAACGACCGCCAGGGCAAACACCTCGCCCAGTGGATCGACAGCGTCCAGGGCGATGACCTGCCCGCGCTGCACACCTTCGTCACCGGCCTCGGTCAGGACCTCGACGCCGTCGTCGCCGGGCTCAGCCTCCGCTACAGCTCCGGCGCCGTCGAAGGCCACAACAACAAGATCAAGATGCTGAAGCGGCAGATGTTCGGCCGAGCCAACTTCGACCTGCTCCGCAAGCGCGTCCTCCTCGCCGCGCGAGGCCGTTCATGATCGCGGTTTCGGTGACCCTCCGTGGCCCTGGCACTGAAAGTGATCCAGAACCCTATTCAAGCGTCGCCGACACACGCCGTGAGCCCTACGGGAAAGGGCA
>NZ_JBEXRZ010000405.1:0-2540 GCF_040613325.1 Streptomyces sp. NPDC006283
TCGAGCTTGCCCTTGAGCTTCGGCCACCCCGTGAGAGGGTGCCGCCCCTGCGGCGGTCGGGGGACGGGTCAGACGGCCGAGCCGGCCTTCCACTGCGCCCAGTCCATGTTCCAGCCGTTCAGGCCGTTGTCCGGCTTGATGGTGGTGTCCTTGGAGTTCTTGACGACCACCACGTCGCCGACGATCGAGTTGTCGTAGAACCAGGCGGCGGGCTGGTTCGGGTCGCCGGCGCCCTTGACGTCGTTCAGACCGACACAGCCGTGGCTGGTGTTGGAGCCGCCGAAGACCGAGTCCGGCCCCCAGTAGTTGCCGTGGATGAACGTGCCCGACGTGGACAGCCGCATGGCGTGCGGGACGTCCTTGATGTCGTACTCGCCCTTGCCGTCGTCGTCGGTGAAGCCGACCGTCGCACCGTTCATCCGGGTCTCCTTGAACTTCTCGGAGATCACCATCTGACCGTTGTACGTCGGGTTCTCCGGCGAACCGGCGGAGATCGGGATGGTCTTCACGACCTTGCCGTCCTGAGAGACCGTCATCGTCTTCTGGGTGACGTCGACGGTCGACACCTGGTTACGGCCGATCTTGAACGTGACCGTCTTCTGCTGGACGCCGTAGACGCCCTCGGCGCCCTCGACCCCGTCGAGCTCGAGCTTCAGGGTGACGGTCGAGCCCTCGGTCCAGTACTGGTCCGGGCGGAAGTCCAGGCGCTGGCTGTTGAACCAGTGCCCGACGACCTCCTGGCCGGTGCTGGAGGTCACGGTGATGCCCGACTGGACGGCCTTGCGGTCCGTGATCGCCTTGTTGAAGTTGATCGAGACCGGCATGCCGACACCGACGGTGGAACCGTCTTCCGGCGTGAAGTTGCCGATGAAGCTGTTGTCCGGCGAGACGGTCGTGAACGACGCGTTCTCGTGCGCCTCCAGGCCCGCCGCATCCTTCGCCGTGGCGGAGATCTTGTACGTGGTCGAGCGCTCGAGCTGACCGTCGGGCTTCCAGCTCTTGCCGTCGGCGGCGAGCGTGCCGGCGACGGCCGTGCCGTCGGCGGTCGTCATCTCCACCTCGGTCAGCGTGCCGTCGCTGACCGTGACCCTGGCGGCGTTGTTGATGCTCGCGTTGGTGGCGCCGTTCTTCGGCGAAATCAGTATTCGCGCCTTGGAGACTTCCTTGGCCGCCGCCTCGTCGATCTGCGCCTGTGACGTCTTCGGCTTGTCCGAAGCGGCCGATGCCTCGTCGTCCCCACCGCTGCAGGCCGACAGGGCCAGGACGCCCCCGAGCACGGCGGACGCGACCTTCAGGCCGCTGCGCCGCTTGCTGTCCGTCATCACACGCTTCTCCATCGTTGCCGAGACACCTGACCAACCACTATGGACAACCCCCATTTCAGGGCATCCGGTTCCACATCGGTACAAGATGTGGGGAACAACACTCATCAACACGGTCTGTCCGGTCGGCGGACAGACCGCTTGCCGGACGCGCCACGCCCCGAACTGATCGACGCTGCCGCGCCCTTGTCGGTTGCAGTACCCGCCGACCGGTTTCCCACGTCCGATTGTCGCCCTTCTCACGCTTCTCACGACGGCACGGCTGCGACCGGGCCCCGGTTCGCCTGCCCGGACGATCCGGGGCCGAAGCCTGGCACATTCCCGGCCGGGCCCGTTCGGCCATGATCCGCCGCGCGGGCCTACGGGTTGCGGCCGTCGCCGCCGTTCGTGTCGAGCAGCGGGTAACCGTCCGGACCGCCGCCGTAACCATCATCATCGTCGTCGTCCTCGTCCCCCAGGTCCCACTCCTCGGAATCGGGGTCGTAGTCGATCTCCTCACTGCTCCACGACGCCTGCGCGAGCTCGACCCCCGGCACCTCGCCGACCAGGTCGAAGGGGTCCACGAGGTAGGCGAGGGCCTCCGCCTCGTCCTCCCGGACCGCGGAGCGCGCGTGGGCGCGCTCCTCGTCGGGCATCTGATCGTCCTCCGCGATCTTCTCCAGCGCCGCGCCGGTCAGCGCCGCGGAGTCCTCGACCTCGAGTACCAATTCAACTCGTAGCCGCACATAGCGTGATGTCTCAGAAGTGGTCATACGTCGGAGAGTAGGGCCCGGAAGGCCGCGGCTTTCCCGCGACCCGCTGCTTTCACTAGCATCAGCCCACCGGCCAATTCGAGGATTCCTCAAGGAGGATCGACTCCGTGTCCGTCGCACGTCGACCGCTGCTCACCGCCACTGCCGCAGGGACGCTGCTGTGTGCGCTGTGGTTCGTTCCCTCGGCGAACGCGACCGCCGAGAGACAGGCCGCGCAGCAGTCCGGAAGCGTCTCTTCCGCCGCCGCGCCGCAGACGACGGGCGAGCAGGAACTGCTCCTGGCCCGCACGGGCAGCGTGGACACCACCCCGTATGTGATCGGGGGCACCACGTTCCTGGGGATCGGGGCCGGCCTCGTCGCCTACTCGATGCGCAGGCGCTCGCCCGCCGCCGTTTCAGCCTTCGAAACGCATCACGAACTTGTGCCGGTCGGAGGTCTGGATCACCACGTTCTGGTGCGCCGGCC
>NZ_JBEXRZ010000406.1:0-2518 GCF_040613325.1 Streptomyces sp. NPDC006283
GCTTCACCGAGGTGTCGGTGACGCCGGAGGCGGTGGGGGTGCCGGGAGCGGAGGGCGCGCTGTCACCGGGGACGCTGCCGCCGTCGGGCCCGCGCGGGTCAAGGCGCGGGCGCCGCACATCGCGGACGCGTACAAGGCCGCCGGGGCCGCGCTCAAGAAGGCGCAGCTCACCGGGGCCCGCGCACGGGTGTATCTCGTGCTCGACCGGTCCGGGTCCATGCGCCCGTTCTTCAAGGACGGCAGCGCCCAGCACCTCGGCGAACAGGCGCTCGCACTCGCCGCCCATCTCGACACCGACGCGACGGTCGACGTCGTGTTCTTCTCGACCGAGATCGACGGCACGGGCGAGCTGACCCTCGACTCCCCCGAGGGCCGTATCGACGAGCTGCACGCCGGTCTCGGCCGGATGGGGCGTACCAACTACCACCTCGCCGTCGAGGAGGTCCTCGCCCTGCACGCCAAGAAGAACCCCGGCGGCCCGGCGTTCGTGATCTTCCAGACGGACGGTGCCCCGGAGTCGAAGACCGCCGCCACCGCCGCCCTCGCGGCGGCCGCCGACAAGCCGGTGTTCTGGCAGTTCGTGGCGTTCGGCGAGCACGACGCCAAGGCCTTCGACTACCTCCGCAAGCTCCAGGCCGACAACGCCGCGTTCTTCCACGCCGGCCCCGCGCCCCGCGAGCTCCCGCACGCCGAGCTGTTCAAGGGCGTCCTCGGGGCGTGGCGCCCGTAGGCGCGCCGGCGGTCGCGACGCCTCCTCGGTGACGTCCTGGCGGGAAGCCCCGCCCGGACGTCACCCGGGGCACGCGGAACGCGTGTGAGTCGATCTTCCGGGGCCCGATAGGATTTCGACCATGGCGGCCACTGGATCCGAGAAGCAGGGGGCGACGGCGTACTACGTCTCGACCCCCATCTACTACGTCAACGACGCTCCTCACCTGGGCCACGCCTATACGACCGTCGCAGGCGACGTGCTCACGCGCTGGCACCGTCAGCGTGGCGAGAAGGTGTGGTACCTCACCGGCACGGACGAGCACGGTCAGAAGATCATGCGCACCGCGGAGGCGAACGGCGTCACGCCCCAGGAGTGGTGCGACAAGCTCGTGGAGGAGGCCTGGAAGCCTCTCTGGGAGCACCTGAACATCGCGAACGACGACTTCATCCGCACCACGGAGAAGCGGCACACGGACCGTGTGCAGGAGTTCGTGCAGGACCTCTTCGACAAGGACGAGATCTACAAGGGCGGGTACGAGGGCCCGTACTGCGTGGGCTGTGAGGAGTACAAGCTCCCGGGCGATCTCATCGAGGCCGAGGACGGCACCAAGCTGTGCCCGATCCACAAGAAGCCGGTGGAGATCCTCAAGGAGGAGAACTACTTCTTCAAGCTCAGCGAGTACGGCCCGAAGCTGCTCGACTTCTACGCGTCGAACCCGGGCTTCATCCAGCCCGAGTCGGCCCGCAACGAGGTCGTGAACTTCGTCAAGCAGGGCCTGCAGGACCTCTCCATCTCCCGCTCGACCTTCGACTGGGGAGTCCCGGTCCCGTGGGACGAGAAGCACGTCATCTACGTGTGGATCGACGCGCTCCTCAACTACGCCACGGCCGTCGGCTACGGCTCGAACCAGGCGAAGTTCGACGAGACCTTCCCGGCGAACGTGCACCTCGTGGGCAAGGACATCCTGCGCTTCCACGCCATCATCTGGCCGGCGATGCTGATGGCCCAGGGCCTGCCGGTGCCCGGCAGGGTCGCGGCCAACGGCTGGCTGATGGTCGGCGGCGAGAAGATGTCGAAGTCGAACCTGACCGGCATCAAGCCGCAGGACCTGACCTCGCACTTCGGTGTGGACGCGTACCGCTGGTACTTCCTGCGCGCGATCGCGTTCGGCCAGGACGGTTCGTTCTCGTGGGAGGACTTCACCGCCCGGTACACCTCCGAGCTCGCCAACGACTACGGCAACCTGGCCTCTCGTGTCGCGGCGATGGTCGGCAAGTACTTCGGCGGCGCGCTGCCCGAGGCCACCGCCTCGGGTGACGCGGAGAAGACGGTCCAGGACGGCCTCGCGAAGGCCGTCGCGGAGGCCGACCGGAAGATCGGCGAGGAGCTGGACTTCCAGGGCGGCATCCTGGCCGTGTTCGACTTCGTGAAGCAGGTGAACGGCTACATCACGGAGCAGGAGCCGTGGAAGGTGGCCAAGGACGAGTCGCCGGAGGGCCAGGCCCGTCTCGCGACGATCCTCTACACGGCGGCCGAGTCGCTGCGGGCCGTGGCCGTGCTGCTGAACCCGATCATGCCGGAGACGTCCCAGAAGCTGTGGGACTCGCTCGGTGCACAGGCTCCGCTGGGCGCCCTCGCGGACCAGAAGGTCCAGGAGGCGGGCGACTGGGGCAGGCTGCCGGCCGGCACGACGGTGACGAAGGGCGCGGTGCTGTTCCCGCGCCTGGAGGAGCCGAAGAAGGACTGACCCTCCTCTCGTACACACACGGCTGTGGCCGCCGCTCCCTCAGGGGGCGGCGGCAGATC
>NZ_JBEXRZ010000407.1:0-2502 GCF_040613325.1 Streptomyces sp. NPDC006283
TGACCGCCGCCGCCACGTGGGCCGTCGTCGGAGGTACGACGCTGGGGCGTGAGGCCTCGGCCATCGGCGATGCGCTGGCCGCCGGGGACGTCGAGCTCGTCGAAGAGCATCACCTCCGGGCCCATGCTCAACGCACGGGCGATCGCCACCCGCTGCTGCTGACCTCCCGACAGCTGCGACGGATAGGCGTCGGCCTTGTCCGAGAGCCCCACCCGCTCCAGGTTCCGGCGGGCGACCTCCAGGGCACTGGCCTTGCCCCGGCGCAGGACCCGCCGCTGGGGCAGGGTGAGGTTCTCCGTGACACTGACGTGCGGGAAGAGATTGAACTGCTGGAAGACCATGCCGATCCGCCGGCGCACGGCGTCGATGTCGACATCGAGGTCGGTGACCTCCGTGCCGCCGACGAACACCTGACCCGCGGTCGGCTCCTCCAGCAGGTTCACGCATCGCAGCAGTGTCGACTTGCCCGAGCCGGAGGGGCCGATGACGCACACCACCTCGCCAGGGGCGATGTCGAGGTCGATGCCGCGCAGGACCTGGTTGTCCCCGAACGACTTGTGCAGGCCCCGGATCTCGATCTCGGGGCGGTCCGTGCTGCTCATGCTCTCGCTGCTCCCGCTTCCCGACGACTGTGGTACGACCGGCATCCGCGGCTCACCTGGCCTTGTCGGCGCGCGCCTCGAGGCGGCGCACCACGAAACTGAGCGGCACGGTCACCAGCAGATAACACAGGCCTGCGACGAGGATCGGGGTGGAATTGGCGGTCTGGCTCGCAAGGTCCCTGCCGAATTTGGTCAGTTCCCGCTCCTGGAGGGTGACCCCGAGGAAGAGCACCAGCGACGAGTCCTTGAAGAGCAGGACCAGTTCGTTGGTGAGCGGCGGGATGACGATACGGAACGCCTGCGGGATGATCACCGACACCATGGCTCTGGCGTGCGAGAAACCCAGTGAACGGGCCGCCTCCATCTGCCCCTTGGGGACCGCCTGGATTCCCGCGCGGATCGTCTCCGCCATGTAGGCGGCGGCGACCAGGCCGAGACCGAGGGCGACCTTGCCGTATGTGCCGCCGGGAATCTCCGTGCCCGGGAAGGCCAGCGGGACAGCCACTCCGACGAAGATGAAGATCAGCAGCGCGGGGAGCCCGCGGAAGATCTCGATGTAGACGCTCGCCACCCACCGGTAGGGAGCGACCGACGAGAGCCGCATCAGCGCGACGACCAGACCGAGCACCAGACCGAAGACGAACCCGGACACGGTGTAGACCACCGTGTTGCGCAGCGCCGTGGTGATGATGGCCGGGAAGAGTTCGGAGGCGAGGTCCTTCTGCGCGAACTGGTTCTGCAGGCGGTCCCAGTCGGCCAGCACACCGATCCAGACCAGGACCGCAACGAATACCGCGTACTGGATGCCCTGCGAGATCCGGCGCCGCTGGCGACGGGTGAGGCGTGAGGTCACGACTGGCCCTTGGGCAGCGGTCCGATCCACTGCTTGTAGAGCTTGTCGTACGTGCCGTCGGCGCGGGCGTCCTCGATGGCCTTGTCGATGGCAGCGCGCAGCTTGTCGTTGCCCTTCTTCACCGAGAAGCCGTACTGCTCACCGGTCTCGATGTTCTGGCCGAGGACGAACTCGGCGGCGTTGGCCTTGCCCTTGAGCCAGCCCTGGACGACGGGATAGTCGATGACGACCGCGTCGACCTGGCCGGTGCGCAGTCCGTTCAGTACGGCGTCCGAGCTCTCGAAGGCGACCGGGTCGAAGCCCTGCGCCTTGGCGTAGCTCTCGCCGGTGGTCTCGGCCTGCGCGCCGAGCTTCTTCTTCTTGGACTTGACGTCGGCGAGCGTTGTCACGCCGCTCTTCTTGGTGGCGAGCAGCGCCTGGGTCGCGTCGAAGTAGGGGACGGAGAAGTCCACGTTCTTCTTGCGCTCGTCGGTGATGGTCATGCCCGCCGCGGCCAGGTCGCACTCGCCGGAGTTGAGGAAGGCGCCCGTCTTGAAGTTCTCGAACGGGGTGTCGAGGATCTCCTGCTCCACCTTCAGGTTCTTCGCGACCAGGTCCACCAGGGCGACGTCGAAGCCCACGACCTTGCCGCCCTGCTCGAACTGGAAGGGCGGGTAGGGCAGATGGGTGCAGGTGGTGAGCTTGCCCTTCTCCACCACGGGGACGCCTCCCGCCGCCTCCCCCGGACCCTCGTCGGAGGAGGAACATCCGACGGCGAGGAACATCCCGGCAGCCACCGCACCGGCGGTGGCGCGGACGCGGAAACTGCTGCGGTGGGTGCGGTGGCCGCTGGCCGTCCCGAACACGGTGACCTCCATGGGTGGGGGGAGGTGGTCGCAGACCGCGACCGCCCGCCGAGATCGTAAGCCACGGGGCGGGTGGTGCGCCGGACCCGTCCACCAGGTGTTCCACTCCGTGGACAGGGAGTCTTCGGTCGGCCACGGGGGGCGCGGGGGCGGACGGCCACAACGTCAAGCGTTCGTGCGAGCTGCCGAAGGTCTCCAGAAC
>NZ_JBEXRZ010000408.1:0-2500 GCF_040613325.1 Streptomyces sp. NPDC006283
CAGTACGCCACGCACAGCTGGAGCACGGAGACCGAAGCAGCCTGGGTACGGACATACACGACGATCTCCAAGACCATGATCGATGCGGCGGCGGCGGACGAACGCTCCTGCGGACCTTGAATCGGGACGCCGGCAAGAATCGCAGGCCGCGGAAACGCCATCTCGGCGTCGACGCCCTCGGTCTCCTACTCGCCGTCTGGGTGAGTGCGGCCAGCGTTTGCGACAACGCCGGCGGCATCCACCTGCTGTCCCGCATCGCCGCCGAGAACCCTCGCGTCACCAAGGCCTTGGCCGACACTGGCAACCGGACGAAGGCCATCGACCACTGCGCCCGCATCGGCGTCGAGGTCGTCCAACGCAACCCCGGCATCAAGGGACTCAAGGTGATCCCCCGGCGTTGTGTTGTCGAGCGGACCTTCGGCTGGCTCATGCACCACCGACGCCTGCCCGCGACTACGAAACCCCACCGCTCCGAAGCCATAATCCGCGACGCAATGATCAATCTCCTGAGCCGCAGACTCACCCGAGCCCCGAACTGGCGCGACATCTGAACCTCGAACCAACGCTCCTGCCGGGACACAACACTCTTCAAAGCCTGGTTGACAAGTTGGCCGGATTCGAAGTCGCCCGCCCACTTCAGCGGTACGTCCGCGTCCGGCGCTGGGTCGGCATCGGCGCAGGCAAGGGCCAGCACTAGTAGGACTCCGTTAGGTCTTCCGGTCCGTCCTGTTCCTGGGCATGTTGGATAGGTGGATGCATATGAAGTGAACCGAGTTTGGGCGACGTTGCGTTATTCATAGCTGACGTGTTCGCGTCGGTGCCGCGCAAGGATCAGCGGGCGAAGGGCGACTGCTACCTGCGGGGACTGATGCTCGACGGCCGCCGCAAGTCGATCCAGATCGGACGCCGCCTCCTCCGCCACGGGCCATCAGCAGGGCGCAACATCTTATGCCAACACGCTTGACGATACCAGCGGCGGGCGCGTTGGATCGGATCCTACAAGCGGCGCGCACCCCCTAATCGGTGCCCGCACGCCGTACCTATCATCGCCCAAGTCCAGCCCGACCACCCGGGTTTCGTCGCTGCGGTGCGGGAGGTGCCGCACCCGTCCTGCCGGTGACCGGCGCACAACAACGAGGAACCGAAATGTCCCTGAGGGGATGGAACCGTCATCGCGCGGCCCCCGCTCGCAGGACATAACGGCTCAGGGAGCAAGAATGAACGCATGGCTGGTGCCCGGATACACCACGTCCAGAGAGCTGGGCTCTGGCGGCAGCGGGCGTGTCGTGCTCGCTGTCCATGACGAGACGGGCATCCCCGTCGCCATCAAATACCTGAGCGAACGGCTCCGGCGCGATACCGCCTTCGTCGACCAGTTCCGCGCCGAGGCCTGGCTGCTCGGCGGCCTTCACACGCCGCACGTCGTGCAGTTGTACGAGTACGTCGAGGCGCCCGCCGGCGCGGCCATCGTCATGGAACTGGTCGACGGCATCGCTCTGCGGTCCCTGCTGCGTCGCGAGGGCCGCACCGACCCCGAGTCCGCGCTGGTGATCCTGAAGGGCTCCCTGCTCGGCCTCGCGGCGGCACACCGCGCTGGCGTGGTGCACCGCGACTACAAGCCCGAGAACGTCCTAGTCGCGGCCGATGGCTCGTCGAAGCTGGCCGACTTTGGTATAGCGGCCGAACGCGGGACCACACCCGGCGTGACTGGCACCCCCGCGTATATGGCCCCCGAGCAGTGGGCTGGGGAACCAGCGTCGCCCGCCACCGACGTCTATGCCGCGACAGCGACCTTCTTTGAGTGCCTGACCGGCCGCAAACCGTACTCCGGTGAAAACTTCGCCGAGCTCGCGATGCAGCACGTCACCGCACCCGTACCGGAAGAGAGCGCGCCGGAGCTGGTGCGGCCGCTGATCCGCCGCGGGCTGGCGAAGACACCGCAGGAACGGCCCGCGAACGCGGAGGCTTTCGTCGCGGAGCTCGAAGAGATCGCGTGCGCGGCGTACGGACCGGACTGGGAGGATCGCGGCCGGCGGAAACTTGCGGCGCTTGCCGCCCTGTTGCCACTGCTGTTCCCCTCGGCGGGCGGACCAGCGACCGCTACCACCGCCCTGGCCCAGACCACGGTGAGTACCCCGAATCCTCCGGGCTGGAAACCAGACCGCCATGGCCTCCTGGCCGGAGCCGCCGCAGTCGTTATGGCCGTAGTGCTGGCCGTCAACGCGGACGCGGCCGACGACGGCGGGCAGAAGAAGACCTCTTCGCCCCCGGCCACCACCATTGCGGCACCGGCCGACGGACAGGATCCCGCCCAGGCCGCTACCGTCTCGCCCTCCGTCGAGCCGAGCCCGGAGCCTGAGCCGACTGTCGAGCCGGAGCCGGAGCCGACTGTCGAGCCGGAGCCGGAGCCGACTGTGGAGCCGAGCCCGGAGCCGGAGCCGACTGTGGAGCCGAGCCCGGAGCCTGAGCCGACTGTCGAGCCGAAGCCCGAGCCGAGCCC